>JBEIPX010000440.1:0-2976 GCA_040376815.1 Bradyrhizobiaceae bacterium | reverse complement strand
TTCCTGCTACGGATCGAGGATACCGATACGACGCGCTGCCGTCCGGAATTTGCAGCAGCGATTCTGGAAGACCTCGCCTGGCTTGGGCTGACGTGGGAGCAGCCGGTCCGGCGCCAGTCGGAGCATTTCGCCCTTTACGCCAAGACGCTAGCGCGTCTCGAGCAGGAGGGACTTCTGTACCGCAGCTTCGAAAGCCGCACGGAGATCGCCCGCCTTGTTGCCGCACGCGAGGCCGAGGGGCCATGGCCGCGCGATCCGGACGGCGTGCCGCTTTATCCGGGTCCGGGGGCGTCGATGCCGCCGGAGGAGCAGGCGCTGCTGATCCAGTCCGGAACTCCGTTCTCGCAGCGGCTGCATACGTCGGAAGCCGTCCGTCGTATCGGGCCGCTCTCCTGGATCGAACACGGGGAGGGGCCTACCGGAGAGCGGGGCCTTGTTGCCGCCCGGCCTGAAGCCTGGGGCGATGTCGTGCTCGGGCGGAAGGAAACCCCGGCGAGTTACCATCTGGCGGTTGTGATCGACGATGCGCTCCAGGGGGTCACCGATGTGGTGCGGGGGCAGGACCTGTTCTGGGCGACCAGCATTCATCGGCTACTGCAGGAACTGCTCGGCCTTCCATCGCCGGCGTATTACCACCACGCGTTGATCCTTGATGCGGCGGGCGCGAAGCTCTCGAAGTCCGCAGCCTCGCCGCCGATTCGCGAACTGCGCGCACAAGGCGTCACACCCGCGGAAGTGCGAAAATTGGCCGGTGTCGAAACCAGTTAGGATCGCGCCCGCAGCGTGACTCCCGTTTGCCCCCCTGCCATGATGCGCAGCGGCGGGGCACGGGAGAATCATGGCAGCGAAATTGCGCCACAAGCGCAAGCGAACGGCACGCAAGGCGCCGCGGACTTCCCGCGCCCGCAAGGTTTCTGCCGCGCCGAAGCGCTCGGCAAAAAAGCGCACAAAGGCCGAGCCGTCCTCGCAGCAGAATGCAATCGAAGCAGCGCTCGCCGCATTCGCTCACGAGGTCCGCACACCGCTGACCGGCATCCTTGCCGTCAGCGATTTGCTGGCGACCTCGGACCTCGACGAGCGGGAGCGCCGCTGGGTCGACACCATCAAAGCCGGTGCGGAGCATCTAGCGGGATTGGCGACGCTGTTCGTCGACGCGGCGCGCAGCGGCCGCGCCGAACTCGGTGTGCGGCAGGATTTCTTCGATCTGCGCACGCTGGCGCGCACCGCAGGGGATTCGCTTGCCGGCCGGGCCGCGGCGAAGGGACTGCGGCCGTCGGTAACGGTGTCCGACACGCTGCCTGCCTTTGCCATCGGCGATGCGATCCGGCTGCGGGCGGCGCTCGAAAATCTCATCGACAACGCGGTGAAATTCACCGAGCGCGGCGACGTCGGGCTCGATGTCTGGGCGAAGAGCCTGCGCGGCCGCAAGATCGCTGTGACCTTCACTGTTTCCGACAGCGGCATCGGCCTGTCGCTGGCCGAGATCAAGAAACTCTTCAAGCCGTTCTCGCAGGCCAACGTCTCAATCGCCGCGCGGTTTGGCGGTGCGGGCCTCGGCCTCTCGTCGGTGAAGCAGATCGCGCGCGCCATGGGAGGCGATGTCACGGCGGCGGGACGTGCCGGAGGCGGCACCGCGTTCACGCTCACGGTGGTCTTGCAGCAGGCGGAGTTGCCGAAGCAGTCGGCGGCCGGCGATGATGCCGATGCGGAAATCGCGAGCCTGCGTATCCTCAGCGTCGAAGACAATCCGTTCGGGCGTGTGGTGCTGAACGCGATCCTCACCGAACTCGGTCACACCACCGAATTCACCGGTCAGGGCGAAGCGGCGGTCGAGCGCCTGTCACAGGGCGATTTCGATATTGTCCTGATGGATATGGTGTTGCCGGGGATCGGTGGCGTCGAGGTGATCCGGCGCATTCGTGCGCTCTCTGGTGCGCCCGGCCGCATTGCCGTGATCGGCGTGTCGGGCCGCAACAGCGACGAAGCGGCGGCGCTCGCGGCCGGTGCCGATGCGTTCCTGGTTAAACCAGTGTCTCCGCGTTCATTGGCGACGGCGCTTCTGGCTGCGACCCGGCGCGCGGCTGCCGCGACTTCATGATCGCGGCATTGAGTTCGCCGCCGTACACGAAGATGGCGGCGATGAAGTACAGAAACACCAGTGCGATCATCACCGAGGCGAGACCGGCATAGGTCGTGACGTAGTTGTAGGCGAAGCGCGCGAGATATTCGCCGAACACGATGCCGGAGATCAGCGACGCCACCATCGTCACCACGATGCCGGGCAGGATTTGCATGAAGCGCCGCCGTCCGGCCGGCAGCCACGCATGCACCATGAACAGCGAGGCGATCAGCGCCGTGATCGCGATCGCGTAGCGGACGATATCGAACAGACTTTCGTTCGGCGCGACCTTCAGCGGAATGTATTTTCGCGCAGTGGCGATGATCAGCGGGCCGAGCACGATCAGGAACGCCAGCGCCAGCGACGCCGCGGCCGCCACCAGCGTGTAGCCGATCGATTCCAGCCGCAGCCAGTACCAGCTCCGCTGCTCGATCACGCCGTAGGCGCGATTGAGCGCGACGCGCAGGCTCTCGACACCATTCGACGCAAAGTAGATCGCGAGGGCTACGCCGACCGTGAGGGCCTGGCCGCTGGCACCGGTTAGGACGTTGTGGATTTCGCCGGATAACGCGTTGGCTACCTGCTGGGGCCAGGTTTCCAGCATCAGTTCCACCGCCTTATCGGCAAGCTCCTTGGAGCCGAAGAAGCCGGCGAGCGCGGTCATCACGATCAGGAACGGAAACAGCGCCATCAGCGCGGACAGCGCGATGTGGCTCGCGATCGCCCAGCCATCGTCGGCGAGGAAGGCATAGAAGGCTTCCATTGCGACGTCGTAAACGTAGCGAAGCTGCTTCACCGGTCCTCCATGTTGCGAACAGCGGAATCATAAGGCACCCGGGGCCCTGACGCCAACGCGA
>JBEIPX010000462.1:0-2814 GCA_040376815.1 Bradyrhizobiaceae bacterium | reverse complement strand
GCGCGAGGCGGAAGCGATCATTCACGAACGGCTCAATCGCTTCGCGGCGGGTTCCGCGCGCAACGTCGCGGCTTGACGGCAGGTGATCGCATGAAAGCGTATGTTGTTGGCGACAAGGGCGCGGCCATCGCGGACGCGCCGAAGCCCTCGCCCACCGGCAGCCAGATTCTGGTCAAGGTGCGTGCGTGCGGGCTCAACCGTGCCGATATCGGCATCTCGAAAGGTCATGCGCACGGCGCGATTGGCGGCGCCGGAACGATCATCGGCATGGAGTGGGCGGGCGAAGTCGTCGAGCTTGGTCCCTCTGCGACGCAGGTGAAAGTTGGCGATCGCGTCATGGGCTCGGGCGCCGGCGCGTTCGCCGAGTTCGCGGTCACCGACCACGCGCGCGTATTCCCGATCCCGGGCAGCATGTCCTACGAGACTGCGGCGACATTGCCGATCGCGCTCGCCACCATGCACGATGCCGTCGTCACCAACGGCGCGCTACAGGCCGGACAATCGGTGCTGATCCAGGGCGCAAGTTCTGGCGTCGGCCTGATGGCGCTCCAGATCGCGAAGCACAAGGGTGCGAAGCTCGTCATCGGCTCGTCGACCAATGCCGAGCGCCGGGGTCGCTTGAAGGAATTCGGCGCCGATCTCGCGATCGACTCGAACGACAGCGGCTGGGTCGAACAGGTGCTGAAGGCGACCGATGGCAAAGGTGTCGACCTGATCGTCGATCAGGTGTCGGGCCCGACCGCTAACGGCAACCTCGCCGCGACCAGGGTCCGGGGCCGCATCGTCAATGTCGGCCGCCTCGGCGGCACGCATGGCGATTTCAACTTCGATCTGCATGCGGCACGGCGGATCAACTACATCGGTGTCACGTTCCGCACCCGCACGATCGAGGAGATCCGCGACATCTTCGCGCGCGTCCGCGCCGACATCTGGCCTGCGGTCGAATCCGGCAAGCTGAAACTGCCGATCGACAAGGCGTTTCCGTTCGCCGACATCGGTGGCGCCTTCGCGCGGATGGAAGCCAACCAGCATCTCGGCAAGATTGTCGTGACACTCTGATCGCGCGTCACTGCTGTTGCGATTGACACGCAAGAGACGCGGCCCGGTGGGTATCCACTCCGCTGGTTTTAGTTGCGTCTTGCTTGCATTTGCAGCGCGCCGTTTCCGGTTTCTCTGCACGGCGGAATGTTCTAAGGGGTGCCTCACGAGGCATCCCTGAGCGCAGCCAATCCATGAGCGCAGTCAAACAACGTGTCGCCGCGATTTCCATCGTCGCCAGCGCCAGCATGGCGGCGATCAAGTTCGCCGTGGGCCTTGCGATCGGCAGCATCGCGCTGATCTCCGATGCCTTGCACAGCACCACCGATCTTTTGGCGACGGTCGTGACCTGGATCGTCGTGCGCGTCTCCGACAAGCCGGCGGATGCGGAGCACCATTACGGCCATGGCAAGCTGGAGAGCCTGTCGGCGCTCGGCGTCATCGCCCTTCTCTATGTGCTTGCGGGCGGCATCGCCGTGGAAGCGTTCAGCCGGCTGCGCGACGGCGTGGCTCCCTCCACGATCACTGCCGTGCCGTTCATCGTGATGCTCGTCGATATCGTCGTGAACTACTGGCGGGCGCGCGCGCTCCACAAGACAGCGAAGGAAACCAGCAGCCAGGCGCTCGCCGCCGACGCCATGCACTTCGCGTCCGACGTCTATGGCTCGTTCGCAGTCATCGCCGGCCTTGCGCTTGCCGCCTATGGCTACGCCTGGGGCGACGCTGCGGCCGCGATCCTGGTGGCCATCATTATCGCGTTGCTCGGCCTCAAGCTGGCGCGCTCGACCGTCGAGACGCTGCTCGATCAGGCTCCGGAAGGCGCAGCCGACAAGGCGGAAGCCGCGATCGACGGATTGCAGGGGGTCGTCGGCGTCGAGCGCATCCGGGTCCGCAAGGTGGGCCCTACCTATTTCATCGATGCGGCTGTGAAGGTGCCGCGCACCCTGCCGATCGACCGCATCGAGGAAATCAAGCGCAACGCCGAGCGCGCCGTCACGTCCGCGCTCAAGGACGCCGATCTGACCTTCACCGCGATCCCTGTGGCGCTGGATAACGAAGGCATCCGCGACCGCATCATGGTGATCGCCCGCAACAGCGGCCTCGCCGTGCACCACATCACCGTCCACGATCTCGGCGGACGCCTGACGGTCAGTATCGACCTTGAGGTCGATAGCGAGATGCCACTTCACGCCGCCCATGATATCGCACACGAGCTGGAACGCGCCATCCGCGACGACTTCGGCGCCGATCTGGAAGTCGACATCCACATCGAACCGCTGGAACCCGAACTGCCGTTCGGATCAGACGCATCGCCGCAACGGCTCGAGGAAGTTCGTTGGTCGCTCACGCGCCTCGCGGCCGAAGACGGCTCGGTTCACGACATCCATAATGTGCGGGTTCGCGATACCGCCGGCGGCGAGATCGTCAATTTCCACTGCCGCGCCAACCCGGCCATGAGCGTCATCGAAGTGCATGAGCACGTCGATGACATCGAGCGCGCGCTGCGCCGCGCTTTTCCTTCGATCAAGCGCGTGATCAGTCACGCCGAACCCGCGCGCTGACGACGCGAACCGCTCCACGAGTCAAAACCGCGCCGCGTTCTCGCTTCGGACTCATTTTCTGAACGCGAAGCGCGACCGATTCTCCGTTGGACAAGAATTATTTCGCATTAACGAATCGTTGACTCTCGACAGGTGTCAAAAAGTGGATTCAAATGTTCTTGATTCGGGGCGTTGGGGTTTCGCTTCTGATCAGGGTGCAGGAAGACACTCCCAG
>JBEIPX010000443.1:0-2959 GCA_040376815.1 Bradyrhizobiaceae bacterium | reverse complement strand
GGATCACCCATGGTTCGCGCCAGGTGACCGAGAACAAGTCGAACAGCGAGCCGTAGTTCATGTCGTTTTTCGTGATGCGGAACACGGCCGAGCCCCCGTGGCCGTGCAGCGGCTTCATCACCACGTCGCCGTGCTCGTTGCGGAAGGCATCGATCTCGGCGCGGTCGCGCGAGACGAGCGTCGGGGGCATCAGTTCGGGGAAGCTCAGCACGAACATCTTTTCCGGCGCATTGCGCACGCTGACCGGATCGTTCACCACCAGCGTCTTCGGATGGATCTGTTCGAGCAGGTGCGTGGACGTGATGTAGGCCATGTCGAACGGCGGGTCCTGCCGCAGCAGCACCACGTCGAAGGAGGCGAGGCTCGTCCGCGCGGGTTCACCGAGGGTGAAGTGGTTGCCTTCCTCGTCGCGTACGGTCAGCGCCTGAACCGGTGCGACAATATCTTTGCTGCGCTGGCTGAGCTTGTCCGGCGTATAGTAGGCGAGCTGATGGCCGCGCTTCTGGGCTTCGAGAAGCAGCGCGAAGGTGGAATCGCCGCGGATGTTGATGCGCGCGATCGGGTCCATCTGGACGGCGACTTTCAGCTTCATGTCTGGTGATCCGGCATGAGGAAGACAGAACGTTCCTTAGAGCATGACGCGGAATACCGATAGCCGGATTTCGCATCAGGCGCTTGCATCGAATGCTGCCGTGAGATGGGTGGGCCATCGCTTGGGCGCAACGAGAACAACATCGAAACGCAGTTCGAAATTCGCATGCTCGGGATGCGTCATTAGCCAGACCTCGGCCGCAGCAACGATGCGCTGCCGCTGTTTCGGCGTGACCGCATAGGCCGCATCGTCGATCCGCGCGCGGGCCTTGACCTCGACGAAGGCGATGAGGTTGCCCCGCCGGGCGACAATGTCGATCTCGCCATGGGGGGTCCGGAAGCGTCGCGCAAGGATGCGGTAGCCTTTCGCGATGAGCCACGCAGCCGCCCGGCTTTCGGCGGAAATGCCGGTCTGGAACGCCGCGACCCGCTCCGGCGCGGGGCCGTCCGGACCGCTGCGGGATTTGTCAGCCGCCATCGTCGTGGCTTTCGCCGTCGGGTTTCGCGCGCGACGATAGTTCAAGTGCGCGGGCATAGACCTCGCGCTTCGGCCGTCCGGACAGGGTCGCCGCGTGCGCGACCGTGTCCTTGACACTGTGCTTGCCGAGCGAGGCAGTTAGTAGATCGTCGAGCGCATCGTCGCTCATGCGCTCGGCGTCTTTCGCCGGCGGGCCGACGAGCAGCACGAACTCGCCGCGCGTCTCCAAAGTGTCCGCTTGCGCGGCAAGTTCGGCCAGCGTGCCGCGGCTGATCTGTTCGTGCAGCTTGGTCAGCTCGCGGCAGACAGCGCCGTCGCGCTGCCCCAGAATGTCTGCGAGGTCTCTCAGTGTATCCTGCACGCGTGTTCCCGACTCGAACATAACCAGCGTCGCCTCGATGCGTGCGAGCTCGGTCAGCCGCGTGCGACGTGCGTTCTGCTTTGACGGCAAAAATCCTTCAAAGAAAAACCGATCGGTCGGCAGCGCGCCGACCGCCAACGCCGCGAGCACCGACGAAGGCCCAGGCAGCGCGACGATCGCGTGACCGGCGGCGCTCGCTTCGCGCACGAGCTTGAATCCGGGGTCGGAAATCAGCGGCGTGCCTGCATCGGACACGAGCGCCACTGCTTCGCCTTGCGCGAGGCGCGCCAGCAGTTTCGGCCGTGCGATGGCTGCGTTGTGCTCGTGATACGGCGTCAGCGGGGTTCTGATCGCGAAGCGTTCCATCAGACGATGGGTGATGCGCGTATCTTCGCACGCGACCACATCCGCGCCCGCCAGCGTTTCCAGCGCGCGCAGGGTAACGTCGCCAAGATTTCCGATCGGCGTTGCAACGAGATAGAGACCCGGTCTCGCCCGCGCGGCCTGCACCACATAGCTCCCGATTGCATACTGGCGCGGTTCCGCCGCGGCGGGGTCGGGGGCGCGAGGAGGTATGATTTTCGGTGGCATGGTGGTCAATCTAGCGATTTGGAACGAGCCCGTCTTGCCGGTTTCCGGGTGTCGGTTCCGGCCTTTTCTTTTTATCTCCCGGGCCTTGCAGGCAAAAATCCTTTTGCCTTGGTTAACTATTCGCCGACAATATGCCTTGAATCCATGCCCAGTTGTTGTGCGTGAGGGACGCGGCTGGTGGGTTGCCCCGGTTGCGTGGTGGAAAGAGTGAGTATGAAGGCCCCGATTAATTTGAGTGCGTTCGCGCCTTCCGGGTCGACCCGGCGAACCGCTGTGGGCCTTCTGCTGGGTGCGCCGCTGATGGCGGGCTGCGCCGGGTTTCAATCCAATCTCCCGAACTTCGGGGGCATTTTTTCGTCCGAGCCGACGCCGGGTCCGGCTGGCCCGCAACAGCAGCCGTCGGCTGTCGGCAGCGGCCAGGTTCGGGTCGGCTTGATCCTGCCATTGTCGGGCGCCGGCAATGCCGGTGTCGCCGCGCTGTCGATGAAGAACGCTGCTGAAATGGCGCTCGCGGAATTTCAGAATCCGGACGTCCAGCTGTTGGTGAAGGACGACGCGGGCACGCCGCAAGGCGCGCAGGCGGGCGCGCAGCAGGCGGTCGACGAAGGCGCGGAAATCATTCTCGGCCCGCTGTTTGCGGCGGCCGTTCCTGCCGTTGCCAATGCAGCGCGGACGCGCGGCGTTCCCGTGATCGCGTTCTCGACCGATTCGAGCGTGGCCGGCCGTGGCGTCTATCTTCTCAGCTTCCTGCCGGAGTCGGACGTCAATCGGATTGTCGATTACTCGGCAGGCACCGGTAAGCGGTCGTTTGCAGCAATGCTGCCGGAGAATGCTTACGGCAATGTCGTGGAAGCCGCATTCAAGCAGGCTGTCGCGCGCCGCGGCGGCCGCATTGTCGCGTTCGAACGCTACAGTGGCGATCGTGCGAGCGCGTCGCG
>JBEIPX010000202.1:0-6025 GCA_040376815.1 Bradyrhizobiaceae bacterium | reverse complement strand
TCATTCGTCGTCGTGGGCGCGCTCGACGGCGTGGAGCGTCAGTACGTCTGGAAAAGCGGAGGATCGCTACCTCTGGCTGTGGTGGTCGGCAAGTCGATGAAGAGCATTCTCAGCCGTTGGCGATACGAGGCGATGCGTATCGGGCTGCTGCTGTCCGGGCTTACGGTGGTGTCGATCTGCTTCACGGTGCTGTTGGTGGTGGAAATGAAACGGCGAACCCGCGCCGAGACCAAGCTTGCCGCGCTTGCCAACACCGACGCGTTGACCGGATTGAGCAACCGCCGTTCGTTCGACAAGACGATGCTGGCCGAGTGGGCGCGCGCGCATCGCGCGAAAGCACCTATGTCGTTGCTGATGATCGACGCCGACCATTTCAAGGGATTCAACGATACGTTCGGGCACCAGGCCGGGGACGCGGTGCTTGCCGGCATCGCCTCCTGCATCAGAAAGAATGTGCAGCGGGCGCAGGATTGCGGCGCGCGCTATGGCGGCGAGGAATTTGCCGTGCTGCTGCCGGGCAGTGGTCCGGACGAGGCGTTTCAGCTCGGTGAGAATATCCGTCTCAGCGTTGCGGCGCTGCCGGCGGATTATCGTGCCGTGACCGTCAGCATCGGCATATCGACGCTGGTCCCGGCTGACGATATCGATCATCGCGATCTGATCTATGCGGCGGACGTGGCGCTCTATCAGGCGAAATCGCGCGGGCGCAACCAGACCGTGGCGGAAGGGCTGCGGAAGGCCGAGAGAGCAACCGCAGCAGCTTGAATCTTTCAGCTGCGCTGGAACAGCCGCGCCTTCCTGGCGGTCTCAAATCCGTGCATACCGGCGTGCCATTGCAGGGCAACGATCGCGCCCTTGGTCGGCTGCAACAACGCAAGACACACGCTCAGCGTCAGCGGCAGCCAGATCGCGAAATGAATCCAGTAGGCCGGCGCGACATGGGTTTCCAGCGCCAGCACCATCGGCACGATGATGTGGCCGGCAATGACGATCACGAGATAGGCCGGGAAGTCGTCGGCGCGGTGATGGTGAAACTCCTCGCCGCACGCCGGGCATTCGTCGGCGACCTTCAGGAACGATTTGAACAGGTGGCCCTCGCCACAGTGCGGGCAGCGGCAGCGGAAGCCGCGCCACATGGCGGTCGTCAGTGACGGTGTCTGGGTCGCGTTCGGCATCGGAAAAGTCCCGGCAAATCGCGCTTTCGCGCATGGGCTTGTCATACAATGGGGGGCGGTTGCCAGCAATCAATAACGGGGGGAAGATTGGCCGCATTGCCCGCCGCGCATGGCTTTGTCGCACGCTAGAAAAACACAAAGGAAACGCTCCTGATGCCGAATTACGAGATTTACGCCATCCGCTACGGGACCATGGCGCCGCGCACCCCGAACATGAACTTCATCAATCCGCCGGACCCGCACGAAACGGCGTCCGATCTCGATTATTTCGTCTGGCTGGTGCGCGGCGGCGGCTGGCAAATTCTCGTGGATACCGGCTTCAACGATGAAGAGGCGAAGAAGCGCGACCGCAAGCTGACCATCAATCCCGTCGACGCACTCGATACCTTCGGCGTGGCTTCTGGCGATGTGCACGACGTGATCGTGACGCATTTGCACTACGATCACGCCGGCAATCTCGATCGTTTTCCGAACGCGCGCTTTCATCTGCAGGATCGCGAGATGGCTTTCGCGACCGGACGCTGCATGTGCTACGGCGGATTGCGTTATCCATTTTCGGTCGAGCACGTGACGCAGATGGTGAAACACGTTTACGGCGATCGCGTCACGTTCCATGAGGGCGACGGCGAGGTCGCGCCGGGCGTGACCGTGCATCGCGTCGGCGGCCATTCCGACGGCTTGCAGGTGGTGCGGGTCGAGACGGAGCGCGGACCGGTGGTGCTCGCATCCGATGCGACGCATTTCTACGGCAACATCCAGCGCAAGCTGCCATTTCCCATTGTCTACAATGTCGGCGACATGTGCGCGGGCTGGGAGAAGATCGAGGCCATGGCCGGTCACCCGGATCGCGTTATTCCGGGGCACGATCCGCTGGTGTGCGATCTCTATCCCCGCGCGAGCGATACGGTCGATGCGTTCGCGCTTCACAAGCCGCCGAAGCGCTCGTTCGCGAAGGCCTAACGCAACGGCAGCTTCCGAGATACCTTGAGCCGGTCGAGTACGATGGACGAGCGCACATGCGCGACGCTGTCGTGCGGCATCAGCACATTGTTGACGAGTTCGGAGAGCCCTTTCAGATCGCGTAGCATTGCTTTCACAAGATAGTCGGCGTCGCCGGTGAGCGAATAGGCCTCCTGAATCTCGTCGACGCGGCGCACGAGGTCGTAGAAGCGTTTCGCGTTGTTCGGCGAGTGCGTCGCCAGCGTCACATGGATGAAGGCGACGACGCCGAAGCCGAGCAGATCTTCGGCGAGATCGGCGTGATAGCCCGAAATCACCTTGTCTTCCTCGAGCCGCATCCGCCGCCGCGAGCACTGCGAGGCGGAGAGGCCAGCTTTGTCGGCGAGCTCCTGATTGGTCAGGCGGCCGTCGTCTTGCAAGGCGGCGAGAATTTTGAGGTCAAACGCATCGACAGAAATCATGCAAAATCTCGCATTTTTATGCACAGATCATGCATAATTTTAGCACATTCGGCTGAATTTGCATCCTTTTTGCATCCGAAAGGGTTGATTCTCTGGTCCACAGATATGGGAGATTCGCCATGGGACCGTTTCCGCACGACGCGCCAGCCGCCGTCATCTCCGAACACAATCCGATGGGCACCGACGGTTTCGAATTCGTCGAGTATGCGCATCCGGAACCCGCCAAGTTGCACGCGCTATTCAAGCTGATGGGTTTCGTGCCGGTCGCGAAGCACAGGAACAAGGCGATCACGCTCTACCGCCAGGGCGACGTTAACTATCTCGTCAACGAAGAGGCGAACACGCACGGCACGAACTTCGTCTCGCAGCACGGACCGTGTGCGCCGTCGATGGCGTTCCGCGTGGTCGATGCAAAGCATGCCTATGAGCGTGCGCTGTCACTCGGCGCCGAGCCGGCCGACGCGACATCCGCCGAGAAGGCGCTCGACGTTCCGGCGATCAAGGGCATCGGCGGCAGCCTGCTCTATTTCGTCGAACGCTATGGCGCCAAGGGTTCGGCCTACGAGCTCGAATTCGAGTGGTTTGGCGAGAAGAATCCGAAGCCGGAAGGCGCGGGCCTGTTCTATCTCGACCACCTGACCCATAACGTGCATCGCGGGCGCATGGATGTGTGGACCGGCTTCTACAGCCGCCTGTTCAACTTCCGCCAGATCCGCTTCTTCGATATCGAGGGCCGTGCCTCGGGTCTGTTCTCCCGCGCGCTGACGAGCCCGGACGGCAAGATCCGGATTCCGATCAACGAGGACGCCGGCGACTCCGGGCAGATCGAGGAGTATCTCAACATCTATCGCGGCGAAGGCATCCAACACATCGCCTGCGGCGTGAAGGACATCTACAAGACGATCGAAGGTCTGCGCGCGAAGGGCTTGCCGTTCATGCCGCCGCCGCCGCAGACGTATTTCGAGAAGATCGACGCACGGCTACCGGGTCATGCTGAGGATATCGCGCGTTTGCAGACGAACGGCATTCTGATCGATGGCGAGGGCGTGGTCGATGGCGGTTTGACCAAAGTGCTGCTGCAAATCTTCTCGGCCAACGCGATCGGACCGATCTTCTTCGAGTTCATCCAGCGCAAGGGCGATGACGGATTCGGCGAAGGCAATTTCAAGGCGCTGTTCGAGTCGATCGAGGAAGATCAGATCCGCCGCGGCGTGCTGAAGGACAAGAGCGCGGCGTAAGCATCTTTGTCATTCCGGGGCGCGAGCACCTGCGAGCGAACCCGGAATCCAGGTTCCCGCGAACCCATAGTGTGAGTGATGGATTCCGGATAGCCGCTTCGCGGCTTCCGGAATGACAGCCATACTCCAGTCAGCGCTTGGCCCATTCCTTCGCGACCGCATCGATGCTGTCGACGGTCATCTTGCGTACGGCTGAGGGCGTGCGCGAGAACCGCGGCGCCGGCGCCGGCTGCGGATAGCCGTCATTGTTGACGAACACCTGACGCGCGACCATGTGCGGATGTTTGGTCGCTTCCGTCATGGTCAGGATAGGCGCGAAGCAGACGTCGGTGCCCTCCATGATTGCGCACCACTCGTCGCGTGTCTTGGTCTTGAACACGGCCGTGAGTTTGTCACGCAGGCCCGGCCAGTCCTTGCCCTCCCATTGCGCGTCGTAGGCTTTGTCGGTCAGTCCTGCGAGTTCGCGCAAGAGTGCATAGAACTGCGGTTCGATCGAGCCGATCGAGACGAATCCGCCATCCTTGCATTCATAGACGCCGTAGAAGTGCGCGCCGCCGTCCAGCATGTTGGCTTCGCGCTCTTCCTTCCAGCGGCCGGTCGCGGCCATGTCGAAGAACATCGACATCAGCGACGCCGCACCGTCGCACATTGCAGCGTCCACCACCTGGCCCTTGCCGGAGCGGCTCGCTTCCAGCATTGCCGCGAGCACACCGACGATGAGATAGAGCGCGCCGCCGCCGAAATCGCCGACGAGGTTGAGCGGCGGCACCGGCTTGTCCTTGGTGCCGATGGCGGTGAGCGCACCGGTGATCGAGATGTAGTTGATGTCGTGACCGGCGGCTTGCGCGAGCGGGCCGCTCTGGCCCCAGCCCGTCATGCGGCCGTAAACGAGCTTCGGATTGCGCGCCTGTACGACGTCGGGTCCGAGGCCGAGCCGTTCCATCACGCCGGGGCGAAAGCCTTCGACCAGCGCGTCGGCACCATCGAGCAACTTCAGCACGTCGGCGATCGCCGCCTTGTCCTTGAGATCGAGCGGGATGACGCGGCGGCCACGCGACGATGCGCCAGCGCGTGGCATCTGGTTGGCGCGCGTCAGTGTGATCACCTCGGCGCCCATATCGGCGAGCATCATGCACGCGAACGGGCCGGGGCCGATGCCGGCGAACTCGACGATGCGAAAACCGGCAAGAGGGCCGCTCGCCTTGGCCGGTTTGTCCTGCGGCACAGGTTTCGATGCGAGGGTGGTATCCGCCATGGTCTTGATCCGTTGTTATTTCATGCGATGAAACGCGGTGCGTCCGTCGCGTGATGTCTGTTGCTGGTCTGGACAAGACCCTTCCATACGTTTTGTGAATTTGCGAGCCCCGATGCGCGCATCGACGTGCGCGAAATGCGGAGGTCCGTAGATTGTGCAGCGCAATTGCCCGCAGCGCGTCAGCTCCGACGGAACACCACGCTAAGATTGTTCGCCGGCATATCCGTGATCTCCGGCTTCAGAAAGCCGACTGACTGCGCGAGGATTGAGACGATCTCCAGATTGCGCAGGCCCCATTCGGAATTTTGCGCGCGCAGATACTGATCGAACTCTTCGTTGCTGGGCGCGGTCGGCACCCCACGGCGGCGGTACGGCCCGTAAAGATAAAGCGGCGCGCCATGTTTGAGCGCTGATGCCGCGCCGCGCATCAGCACCTCCGTCGCGCGCCAGGGCGAGATGTGGATCATGTTGATGCAGATGATGCCGTCGAGCTTCTTGAACGGCCACTTCGCTTCCATCACGTCGAACATCAAGGGCGCGGCGATGTTCTCCAGCCCCGAGTCCTTCACCCAAGCCTTGATGCTCGCGACGGCGCGTTCATTCGGATCGGTCGGGTGAAATTCGAGCTGAGGGAAATGCCGCGCGAAATGAACGATGTGCTCGCCGCTGCCGCTGGCGATTTCGAGGATCTTCCCGCTTTCCGGCAAGACGCCGCGCAGCACCTCCAGGATCGGATCCCGGTTGCGGGCGACGGCTGGCGCAGTGATGCGGTCAGGCATGGCGGCAGTGTGCCGCCGGAGCAGCGCGGAGTCGAGGTGTGATGAACCGTCCCGGACGCGATGCAGCGTGTAGCGCTGTTTCGCAAAGCCGGGACCGTTACGAACACCGAGACTGCGACGGCCCCGGATCAACGCCGCATTGCGGCGCGTCCGGGGC
>JBEIPX010000255.1:0-5114 GCA_040376815.1 Bradyrhizobiaceae bacterium | reverse complement strand
GTCATGTATCTCGCCGGCTTCAGCCTGAACAACCTGACGCTGATGGCCCTCGTGATCGCCACCGGCTTCGTCGTCGACGACGCGATCGTCATGATCGAGAACATCGTCCGTCACATGGAGAACGGCGACAACGCGATGGAAGCCTCGCTCAAGGGCGCGCGCGAAATAGGCTTCACCGTGATTTCGCTGACCGTGTCGCTGATCGCCGTGTTCATTCCGCTGCTGTTCATGTCCGGGCTCGTCGGGCGCATGTTCCGGGAGTTCGCGCTGACGCTGACGATCGCGGTTGTGACCTCGGCTGTCGTTTCGCTGACCTTGACGCCGATGATGTGCTCGCGGCTGCTCAAGCATCACAAGGACGAGTGGGCAGTGCCGGGCCTTGCTGCTGTCAGCCGCTTCATCGACCGCACGGTCGAGGTCTATCACACGACGCTCCTGTGGGTGTTGCAGCGGCAACGGGCGACGCTGGTCGTCACGTTCCTGACTATTGTTGCGACGCTGGTTCTCTATGTCGTTGCGCCTAAGGGCTTCCTTCCGCTGCAGGACACGGCCGCGATCACGGCTGTGACGGAAGCCGGGCCTGCGGTTTCGTTCGATGAGATGACAAGCCGGCAGGCGGCCATCGTGGCGGCCGTTCAGGCCGATCCGGATGTGATCGGCGTCGTGTCGGTGATCGGCGCGGGCACCGTCAACCCGACGCTGAACGTCGGCAAGCTCGTGATCAACCTGAAGCAGCGCGGTGAGCGCAAGGCCGGCGTCATCGAGATCATCGAGCGGTTGAAACAGCGCACGAGTGTCGTCGCGGGAATGACCGTGTACTTCCAGCCGGTGCAGGACATCCAGATCAGCACGCGATCGAGCCGGTCGCAGTATCAGTACACGCTCACAGCCACCGATCCGGCCGAGGTGTCGGAGTGGTCGGACAAGCTCGTCAGGGAGCTGCGGCGCGACAATCTGTTCCGCGACGTGTCGTCGGAATCGCAGGATGGCGGCCTCAGCCTCAAGCTCGACGTCGATCGCCAGCGGGCAGGTCAGCTTGGCGTCTCGGTGCAGGGAGTGAACGACACGCTCAACGATGCCTTCGGCCAGCGTCAGATTTCAACGATCTACGGTCAGGCGAACCAGTACCGCGTGGTGCTGGAGGCGCTGCCGGAGTACCAGCGCGACCCGTCGGTGCTGTCGAAGCTCTATGTCCCCGGCGCCAACGGCGCGCAGGTGCCGATCGAAGCGGTTGCGACGCTGACACGTACGACCGCGCCGCTGGCGATCTCGCATCAGGCGCAGTTTCCGTCCGTCACCATCAGCTTCAACCTCGCACCCGGCGAAGCACTGGGCGACGCGGTGAATGCCGTGAAGGCAACCGAAAAGCGTATCGGCATGCCGAATGCGATCACCGGCCTCTATTCGGGCGATGCGGCAGAATTCTCGCGCTCGCTGTCGGGCCAGCCGTGGCTGATCCTCGCCGCCATCATTACGATCTACATCGTGCTCGGTGTGCTCTACGAAAGCTACATTCATCCGATCACCATCCTGTCGACGCTGCCGTCCGCCGGTGTCGGCGCGATCCTGGCGCTGATGCTGTGCGGGGAGGACCTGTCGGTGATCGGCCTGATCGGCATCATTCTGCTGATGGGTATCGTCAAGAAGAACGCGATCATGATGATCGACTTCGCGCTCGAAGCCGAACGGCATCGCGGCATGTCGCCGTATGACGCGATCGTCCAGGCTTGCCTGCTGCGCTTCCGCCCGATCATGATGACGACGCTGGCGGCGCTGTTCGGTGCGCTGCCGCTGGCGCTCGAAAGCGGCACCGGATCGGAATTGCGCTTTCCACTCGGCGTTTCCATCATTGGTGGTCTGGTTCTGAGCCAACTGCTGACGCTTTACACCACGCCCGTGATCTATCTCGCCCTCGACCGCATCAATCGCCGTGTCGAACAGGCGCTGCCGCCGGTTGACCCGGCAGAGGGGCCGATACCCGGAACGAGCGAAGGGATCCGCTGATGTCGATCTCGGAACCCTTCATTCGGCGTCCGGTCGGCACCACGCTGCTTGCGATCGGCCTCGTGCTGGTAGGGATCGTCGCCTACCGCTTGCTGCCGGTTCAGAATATTCCGAACGTCGAGTTCCCGGCGATCTTCGTCGGCGCTTCGCGGCCCGGCGCCGATCCCTCGGTGATGGCCGCAACGGTTGCGGCTCCGCTCGAACGCAAGCTCGGCGAGATCGCGGGCATCAACCAGATCACCTCGACGAGTTCGCTCGGCTCGACCCGCATCTCGCTTCAGTTCGACATCAACCGCAACATCGACCGCGCGGCGCGCGATGTGCAGGCCGCGATCAATGCCTCGCTGGCCGATCTGCCGAGCGACTTGCCCGCACTGCCGACGTTTCGGAAGGCCAACCCGGCCGCATCGCCGGTTCTGATCCTGGCGCTGACGTCCGCCACAATGCCGACGAGCGCCATCTACGATGTCGCGGACACGGTACTCCTGCAACGGATTGCCCAGGTGACGGGCGTCGGCGAGGTCAACGTCAGCGGTGCGGAGCAGCCCGCGGTGCGGGTGCGCCTCAATCCCGGCGCGCTCGCAGCCGCCGGCATCTCGACCGACACGGTGCGGCTGGCCATCATCAATGCCAACCCGCTCGCACCGTCCGGCATCTTCGATGGCGTGCGTCAAAGCGAAACCATTGCGCTTAACCCGCAGATGCGGACGGCCGCGGAATTCCGCGACATCATCGTCAAGTCGGCCAATGGCAATACGCTGCGCCTCTCCGACATTGCCCAGGTCGAGGATGCGACCCGTAACAGCCGCTCGATTGCATGGTTCAACAAGCAGCCGGCGGTCCTGATTCTGATCACCAAACAGGCGGACGCCAACGTCATCGAAACGGTCGAGCGGGTGAAAGCGATTATTCCGGATCTCAACCAATGGATTCCGGCCGGTGTCGATGTTTCGATCCTCTCCGATCGCACGGGCACGATCCGCGCCAGCGTCGAGGACATGGAGTGGACGTTGCTTGCGACCGCCATTCTTGTCATGGCTGTGGTGTTTCTGTTCCTGCGCCGGGGCGTGCCGACGATCGCGGCGGGCGTGTCCGTGCCGCTGGCGCTGGCGGGCACCTTCGCCGGGATGTGGGTGGCCGGCTTCTCGGTCAACAACCTGTCGCTGATGGCGCTCGCCATTTCGGTCGGCTTCGTCGTCGACGATGCCATCGTCATGATCGAAAACATGTACCGCAATCTGGAAGCGGGCATGCAGCCTTACGAAGCTGCAGTGGAGGGAGCGAAGCAGATCGGCTTTACGGTGGTCGCGATCAGCCTGTCGCTGGTTGCGGCCTTTACGCCGCTGATCTTCATGGACGGCATCGTCGGCAAGCTGTTTCGCGAGTTCTCGCTGACGCTGACCTTCGCCATCGTGGTGTCGACGCTGGTGTCGCTGACCGTGACGCCGATGATCTGCGCGCACTACATCAAGCGCGCGCATATGGGACGGGAGACCTGGTTCGATCGCCTCGTCGAGAACACGCTCGACACGATCCTGCGGTTCTATGAACGGACGCTGCGTGTCGTCCTGAACTTTCCCATGCTGACGATGCTGGTGTTCGTCGCGACCATCGCCGCAACCGTCGCCCTCTACATCAAGACGCCGAAAGGCTACTTCCCGTCCGACGATAGCGGCCTGATCATCGGCTCGACCCGTGCGTCGCCGGACGTGTCTTTCCAGGCCATGCTGCCGCTACAACAGCGCGTCGCCGAGATCGTACTCAGCGACCCCGCCGTCGCCGGACTGGGCTCCGCTCTCGGCGGCAGCGGCGGGTCCGGGGGATCGAACCGCGGCCGGATGTTCATCAGCCTGAAGCCGCTCGCCGAGCGCGATGGCGTGACGACGCAGCAGGTAATCGATCGCCTCCGGATCAAGCTCTATCGCGTGCCGGGCATCCGGCTCTTCCTGTTTGCCGCGCAGGACGTGCGCACCGGCGGCCGGCAAAGCGACTCGGATTATCAATACACGCTGGTCAGCGCCGATCTCGACCTCCTCACAAAATGGGCGCCGCTCGTATCGAAGCGAATGGAGACCGTCGAGGGGATCACCGACGTTTCCAGCGACCGCGATCCGGGTGGACTTGAGCTGAGACTGGTGATCGATCGGCAGATGGCCTCGAGCCTCGGCGTCAAGGTTCAGGACATCGACACGGCCTTGAACAACGCGTTCTCGCAGCGTCAGATTTCGACGATTTACACCCAGCGCAATCAGTACAAGGTCGTGATGGAGGTGGAGCAGGGCGCGCAGCGCGATCCATCCGACCTCGGGAAAATCTACGTTTCCGGCGCCGGCGGCACCCAGATTCCGCTCTCGACCCTCGTGCGTTACGAGCGTGGCCTGTCCCCGCTTGCCGTTTATCATCAGGGCTCGCTGCCATCCTCGACCGTCTCGTTCGGCCTGCTGCCGAACGTGACGTTGCAGGATGCGACCGCCCGAATTCAGCGCGCGGTCGATGAACTGCATATGCCCGAAGGCATCCGCGGCTCATTCGACGGCAGCGCCGGTGATTTCGCCAAGACGTCTGGACGCCAGCCGCTTCTGATCCTCGGCGCGCTGATTGCGATGTATATCGTGCTCGGCGTCCTCTACGAGAGCCTCGCTCATCCACTGACGATTATCTCGACCTTGCCGTCGGCCGGGCTCGGCGCGCTGCTGGCTTTGCAGCTCTTCAACACCCCGCTGACGGTGATCGCGTTCATCGGCATCATTCTGCTGATAGGCATCGTCAAGAAGAACGGCATCATGATCGTCGACTTCGCGCTGGAGGGCGAACGGCATCGTGGACTGTCGTCAGAGCAGTCGATTTTCGAGGCGAGCATCGCGCGATTTAGACCCATCCTGATGACGACGATGGCGGCATTACTGGCTGCCGTGCCGCTCGTGGTTGCAATCGGACCGGGCACCGAGCTGCGGCGGCCGCTTGGCATCACCATTATCGGCGGCCTGATCGTCTCGCAGATCCTCACGCTCTATACGACGCCGGTCATCTATCTCGCGCTGGACCGGATCAATCGCCGGATCGAAGCCGCGGTGCCGCCGGATGATTCCGGCAAGCCGTCGCCACCGATC
>JBEIPX010000428.1:0-3067 GCA_040376815.1 Bradyrhizobiaceae bacterium | reverse complement strand
TGGGCGTCGACAACCTCGTCGTCATGGCAACGTCCGATGTGGTGCTAGTCACCACCAAGGATCGCGATCAGGAGGTCGGCAAGCTGGTCGAAAAGCTGCGCGCCAACGGTCATCGCTCGGCCAAGGAGACCCCGGCCGTGCATCGGCCATGGGGCTATTACCACTCGATTCATTCCGGCGACCGCTTCCAGGTGAAGCGGATCACGGTCAATCCCGGCGCGAAGCTCTCGCTCCAGATGCATTATCACCGCGCCGAGCACTGGGTCGTGGTCAACGGCACAGCGCTGGTGACCCGGGATAGCGAGACGACGCTGCTGCATGAGAACGAGTCGATCTTCGTGCCGCTCGGCTGCACGCACCGACTCGAGAATCCCGGAAAGATGCCGCTCAACCTGATCGAAGTGCAGTCGGGGTCCTACCTCGGCGAGGACGACATCGTGCGGATCGAGGACGTGTATCAGCGCGTATGAGCAATGCCGTTTGTTCCCGGGGACAGCGGGGAAGTATCGGCACAAGACAGGGGATAACGGATGGATACTCTCAGGCGCACCAAGCGTGCCATCAAGACCGCATGTCCGTCGGTATGGCTAAAATGGCATTTCTTGCGGCGGCCGCGATCGGCGGAAGTCGAACTGCAGTACCTGAAGTGGCTGATCCCGAAAGAAGCCGTCACTGTCGATATCGGCGCCAACCTCGGCCTGTATACGCGTGAACTGTCACGCTGTTCGAAGCGTGTCCATGCCTTTGAGCCTTCGCGTGCAATGGCCGCGCTGCTGCGCAGAACGAGCGCGCCAAACGTTCTGATTCATGAAGTCGCGCTGTCGGATCGTCACGGCGTGTCGGCACTGAATATGCCAGTCAACGGCGGCGATCCTGTCTACAGTCTTGCCTCGCTCGAACCGCCATCCAGCGACGACCATCGTGCCAGCACCCAGGAGCTCGTCGAGGTGGCGCGTCTCGATCGCACCGTCCGCGACGACGTTGCTTTTGTGAAAGTGGACGTCGAGGGGCATGAGCTCGAGGTGCTCAAAGGCGCAACCGGCGTCATCGAGCGCAGCAAGCCGATTTTCCTTGTCGAGGCCGAAGAACGTCACAGACCGGCAGCGACAGCATCGATCTTCGCATTCTTCGAGGCAAAGGACTATCGCGGCTTCTTCTTGCGCGACGGCGACGTTGTCCCGGTTTCCGAGTTCGATGCGGAGCAGATGCAGGATGTCGCTGCCTTGTTGCCGAACGGCGGCCGGCGCAACGGCTGCGCCTACATCAACAACTTCTTCTTTTTCCCGCAGCACATCGATGGCAGGGCGGCGCTGTCGAACCCGGTGCTTCAGTAACGCCTTGTCCAAGGAGACTTCATGCGTATCTCGATGATTGGAGCCGGCTACGTCGGTCTTGTGTCCGGCGCCTGCTTCGCCGATTTCGGCCACCAGGTCACCTGCATCGATCATGACGAAGACAGGGTGGCGATGCTCAACAACGGCCAGGTGCCGATCTACGAGCCCGAGCTCGACAAGGTGATCGCGACCAACGTCGCGGAGCAACGCTTGAGTTTCGGCACGGACCTGAAATCGGCAGCGGCCGATGCGGATGCGATCTTCATTGCGGTCGGCACGCCGTCCCGCCGCGGCGACGGCCATGCCGACCTGTCGTATGTCTATGCGGCTGCGCGCGACATTGCCGATGTGATCTCGGATTCAACCATCATCGTCACCAAGTCGACGGTCCCGGTCGGCACCGGCGACGAGGTCGAACGGATTGTCCGCAGCCGCCGCAAGAACATCGATACGTCGGTCGTCTCGAATCCGGAGTTCTTGCGCGAGGGCGCGGCCGTCTATGACTTCAAGCATCCCGATCGGATCGTCATCGGCACCGACGACCTGCGTGCGCGGGAGGTGATGGCGGAGATCTATCGGCCGCTGCATCTGAATGCATCACCGATCCTCTACACCGATCGACGTACTGCTGAACTGGTCAAGTATGCATCGAACGCTTTTCTCGGCACCAAGATCAGCTTCATCAACGAGATTGCGGACCTTTGCGAGAAGATCGGAGCCAACGTCAAGGATGTGTCGCGCGGCATGGGGCTCGACAAGCGGATCGGTCCGAAGTTTCTGCACCCCGGGCCCGGCTTCGGCGGCTCGTGCATTCCGAAGGACGCGTTGGCTCTGCTCAAGACGGCACGGGATCACGATGCGCCGCTGCGTATCGTCGAGACCGTCGTCGATGTGAACGAGCATCGCAAGCGCGCCATGGCGAAGAAGGTGGCGGCGGCGCTCGGCGGAAGCCTGCGCGACAAGGTCATTGCGGTGCTCGGTCTGACGTTCAAGCCGAATACCGACGACGTCCGCGAGTCGCCGTCGATCCCGATGGTGGCTGCGCTGCAGGACTTCGGGGCCGTCGTCCGCGCCTACGATCCTGCCGGCATGGGGCGGGCGATGGATGTGATGGACACCGTCACATTCTGCGCCAATGCCTACGACTGCGCGGAGGATGCCGACGCGATCGTGATCATGACGGAATGGGATCAGTTCCGCGCGCTCGATCTGAAGCGGCTGTCGTCGGTGATGTCGCGGCCGGTGATCATCGATCTTCGAAATATCTACAACCCGGACGAGATCGTCAAAGCCGGGTTTGTCTATGGCGGCATCGGCCGTCCGCTCTCGCTGTCCTATTGATTGACGAAACCTGTCATGAAGGTGAATGCAATGATTGTACAATTCATCAGATCGCACGCCGGCGTGTTCCGCACCCGCTCGGCATCACGCAACGATGCGTCGGATCGTGCCGGCGTGCGGCAGGTGGCCGAAGCCATCGGCGAGGTGCTCGGCCGCCTCGAATCCGAGCGGCGAGGGCTCTCGCGGCGGGTGTCGGACGTGCTTGCGCGCGCTGCGATCACCGCCGGTAACGGCGACGACGAGTATCTGACGCGCGAAGCGTCGGAGACTGCGCATCTCAGCGAGTTCGAGAACGAGATCAAGCGCGGTCAGAACCGCATCAATGAACTCGAGCGCAATCTCGACAAGCTGCGCACCGTTCAGCAGACGCTCGAGCAGGAATTCCCGGAGTA
>JBEIPX010000450.1:0-2894 GCA_040376815.1 Bradyrhizobiaceae bacterium | reverse complement strand
GGCTGATCCGGGGCCGTCCCAGCCTCATTCGTAACGGTCCCGGCTCAGCGAAGCAGCGTTGCACGCTGCATCGCGTCCGGGACACGTCAGGAAGCGACTGGACCAAATTCCGTCCGCGTTCACCTTTCAGCCACGGTTGATGTGCAACAACCGGAGCTGGATTCGGGGGAGCGGCATGCTGCGGCTGGGGTTGGCGATCATCGGGCTCATCGTACTGAGTGGCTGCGCGGCCGACCGCGATCCGCCGACGGGCCAGCCCGCGTTCTACCTCAGCATGGCGAGCGCCGGCGCGCGGATCGATCCGCAGGTCGCGGCCTCGATGATTTCCGGCTACCGCCAGAACAACGGGCTCGGAGCGGTCACCGTCGATCCGGAACTGATGAAAGCGGCCGAAACGCAATCGCAGGCGATGGCGAGCCGGAACAAGCTCGATCACGACGTCGCCGGCAACCTCACCAAGCGGATCAAGGCGACGCGGTTCGACGCAAAGATCGCGGTCGAGAACATCTCGGCTGGCTACCACACGCTTGCCGAGGCGTTTTCGGGCTGGCGGGATTCGCCGCCCCATCGCGCCAACATGCTGAAAAGCGGCGTGACCAAGATCGGCATCGCCACGGCCTACGCCCCGAACACGAAATACAAGGTGTTCTGGACCCTGATTCTGGCCGATTCCGACGGCCGCTAGAATTCCACCTTTTTCCAGCCTCCCGGACAATTGACGGCGTTCCCATGGAACGCGATGCTGCATTGCGGTATATCCCGGTACCCGCAGCTTCGATTGTTCGCTCATGGATTCAGGCATCTCGTCCCAGACGGCCCCGGCTCAGGCCCAGCGCGTCCTCGTCCTGCAGGGCGGCGGCGCGCTCGGGGCGTATCAGGCCGGCGCCTATGCAGCGCTGTGCCGGCACGATTTCGAGCCGAAATGGATCGCCGGCATCTCCATCGGCGCGATCAATGCGGCGATCATCGCCGGTAACCCGCGCGAGAAGCGCATCGAACGGCTGCGCGAATTCTGGGAGCAGGCGTCGGCGCCGGTGCCGTGGAGTCCACTGCTCACCGACGATCGCTCGCGCCTCCTGTTCAATGAAACGAGCGCCGCGCTGACGGCGGCGTTCGGCGTGCCGGGCTTCTTCATGCCGCGGATTCCGCCGGCGCCCTTGTGGCCGCCGGGCAGTCCGCAGTCGCGGAGCGATTACGATACCGCGCCGCTGCGCGAGACGCTGGAGCGCCTCGTCGATTTCGACCGCATCAACAACGATGGCATCCGCCTGAGCGTCGGCGCGGTCAACGTGCTGACCGGCAACTTCGCCTACTTCGACAACACCAAGCGCAAAATCGGTCCCGAGCACATCATGGCCTCGGCAGCGCTGCCGCCGGGCTTCCCGGCGATCGAGATCGACGGCGAGCCGTACTGGGATGGCGGGATCGTCTCCAACACGCCGCTCGATTACGTGCTCGAGGAGGAGCGCAAGAGCGACCTGCTGATCTTCCAGGCCGATCTGTTCAACGCGCGCGGGCCGATGCCGGATTCGCTGCTGGAAGCGGCCGAGCGCGAGAAGGACATCCGCTTCTCCAGCCGCACGCGGATGAACACCGACGTCAACAAGCGAATCCACAATGCGCGCCGCGCCTGGCGCGACCTGTTCGCGAAGCTGCCGGACGACTTGAAGAACGATCCGCTGGCGCAAGCGCTGAACGAGGCGGCGAAGGAAAATACGGTGACGGTGGTGCACCTGATCCATCGCCGCAAGAATCATCAGTCGTCGTCGAAGGACTACGACTTCTCCCGTTACGGCATGCTGGAGCACTGGCAGGCCGGCGAGCGCGACGTCGATTGTTCGATGGCGCATCCGGACTGGCTGACGCGCCCGCAGCCCGGTGAAACCATGATGGTCTACGATCTGACCAATGACGGCCAGACGAGCCCTTGCGAACCGATCAAAGACATCCAGAAACAGGAGTGAGTGATGGCCAACCTCAAAGGCAAGACCGCCGTTGTGACCGGATCGACCAGCGGCATCGGGCTTGCGATCGCCCGCAAGCTGGCGGGAGCGGGCGCCAACGTCGTCATCAACGGCTTCGGCGCTGCTGCGGATATCGAGAAAGAGCGCACGGCGATCGAGAACGACTTCAAGGTCAAGGCGATCCATTCGCCCGCCGACATGACCAAGCCCGCCGAGATTGCCGAGATGATCGCGCTTGGTGCGCAGACGTTCGGTTCGGTCGATATCCTCGTCAACAACGCAGGCATCCAGTTCGTCTCGCCGGTCGAGGAGTTTCCGATCGAGAAGTGGGATCAGATCATCGCCATCAACCTGTCGTCGGCGTTCCACGGCATTCGTGCCGCCGTGCCGTTGATGAAGAAGGCGGGGTGGGGCCGCATCATCAATACGGCGTCGGCGCACTCGCTCGTGGCATCGCCGTTCAAGTCCGCGTATGTGTCGGCCAAGCACGGCATTGCCGGCCTGACCAAGACTATCGCGCTGGAAGTTGCGACCCACAAGATCACCGTCAACTGCATCTCGCCGGGTTACGTCTGGACGCCGCTGGTGGAGAAGCAGATCCCCGACACCATGAAGGCGCGCAATCTGACGAAGGAGCAGGTCATCAACGACGTGCTGCTGACGGCGCAACCGACCAAGGAGTTCGTGACGGCGGATCAGGTCGGATCGCTGGCGCTCTATCTGTGCGGCGATGACGCCAGCCAGATCACCGGCGCGAACCTCTCGATCGACGGCGGCTGGACGGCAGCGTGAGGTTGTCGTTGGAGAGCGCACCGCTTTTTACCTCTCCCCGTTCTTACGGGGAGAGGTCGCGAGCGTAAGCGAGCGGATGAGGGGCAACAAATGGCATCTGCACCCCCTCACCCGGAGACGTCGCTGCGCTCCGTCTCC
>JBEIPX010000430.1:0-3052 GCA_040376815.1 Bradyrhizobiaceae bacterium | reverse complement strand
GCGCGGCCCGAGCGGCAGGTCGAGCCGGTTCCACACCTGCACCAGCGCTTCGGCCAGCGCGTCGATCAGGCCATCGTCGTGGTAGGGCGAGGGCGTGATGCGCAGCCGCTCCGTGCCTTTGGCAACGGTCGGATAGTTGATCGGCTGAATGTAGATGCCGTGCTCCTGCAACAGCAGGTCGCTTGCCTGCTTGCAGCGCTCCGCATCGCCGACGAGCACCGGCACGATGTGCGTCGCGCTCGACATCACCGGCAGACCCGCGGCGCCAAGGATCGCCTTGACCCGCGCCGCGCGGTCCTGATGCCGCTCGCGTTCCCACTGCGACGTTTTCAGATGCTGGATCGCGGCAGTTGCCGCGGCGCAGACGGCCGGTGGTAATGCCGTCGTGAAGATGAAGCCGGGCGCATAGGAGCGCACGGCATCGATGATCGTCGCCTTGCCGGCGATATAGCCACCGAGACAGCCGAACGCCTTCGCCAGCGTGCCTTCGAGAATGTCGATGCGATGCATGACGCCGTCGCGTTCGGCGACGCCGCCACCGCGCTGGCCGTACATGCCGACCGCGTGCACTTCATCCACATATGTCATCGCGCCATAGCGCTCGGCGAGATCGCAAATCCGCGCCAGCGGTGCGACGTCGCCGTCCATCGAATAGAGGCTCTCGCAGACAATCAGCTTCGGCCGCGCCGGATCGGCGGCGCGCAGAAGCTCCTCGAGGTGCGCCATGTCGTTGTGTCGGAATACCTGGCGCTCGCAGCGCGCCTCGCGAATGCCCTCGATCATCGAGTTGTGGTTGAGAGCATCGGACAGGATCAGGCAGTTCGGCATCAGTTTCGCGAGCGTCGAAATGCCGGCGTGGTTGGAAATGTAACCGGAGGTGAACACCAGCGCCGCTTCCTTGCCATGCAGGTCGGCGAGTTCGTCTTCGAGCTTGCAGAGCGCATGGGTGGTGCCGGCGATGTTGCGGGTGCCGCCCGCGCCGGTTCCGACCCGGGTCGCCGTCTCGACCATGGCGCCGACCACTTTCGGGTGCTGGCCCATGCCGAGGTAATCGTTCGAACACCACATCACCACGGGCTTCGCTCCGTTCGGCGAATGCCAGATCGCGTGCGGGAAGCGTCCAGCGATGCGCTCGAGATCGGCGAACACGCGATAGCGCCGTTCGCTGTGGAGACGGTCGATCGCATCGGTGAAGTAGCGGCTGTAATCCATCGCAAGGCCCTGCGCAGAAAGGCCATTTTGGCGGCCGTCCTTGAACGGCCCTTTTTAGAGCGTTTCCAGCTTTACTGTCGAGATGAATCCCGATCAGCCATGCGTTTTGCATGGCTAAGGCTAGGTACTTCTGCGGAATTGATGGTTCTGGGTTAATATCTAAAACGGGATCGTCGCGATCCATGCTCGCCGGCCAGCGGTACCGGTCAGACCGTGCGAAACCGCAGGATTCCGTCGGTGGCGGGTGCAACGCTCAGCCGCTTGTCGGCCAGCATGTGGTTCACATGCGCAATCAGTTCGCCGGCGGCGAAACCAGTCTGGTGCGCGTCGAGCTTGTGCTTGTGGAACACCACCGGCACGAGCTCGGCCGATGTCTTCGGCATCTCGCGGCATGCGGCGGCGATCAACTGGCAACGCTCTTCGTGATGGTCGGCCAGTTGCCGGATACGGGTCTTCACGCCGTAGAACGGAACGCCATGACCCGGCAACACCAGCGCGTCGTCCGGCAGGACATCCGACAGCCGCTTCAGCGACGCCAGATACATGCCAAGCGCGTTCGCGTCCGGTTCGTGCGCCCACACGCTGACATTAGGTGAGATCTTGCTCAGCACCTGGTCGGCGGAGAGGAACAGCTTGTCCGCCGCGCAGTAGAGCATCAGTTGCTCCGGCGCATGTCCGCCGCCGGTGAGTACGGTGAAATCGCGTGCGCCGATCCTGATCGTCTGCTGATCCGAGAGCCGCTTGTACGCCGGCGGCAGTTCGGCAGTGCGCTTCAGATAATCCTGACCGCGGCCCATCAGCGCCTTGGTGAGGTCGTCGCCCATGCCATGGCGCAGGAAGAAGCGCCGGCTGTTCTCGCGCCGCTCCTCTGTGCCGCGGTTCTGATGATAAACGGATTGCAGATACTCGACCTGCGTCATGTAGAACGCGCAGCCGAAGCGTTCGACCAGCCATCCGGCGAGACCGACGTGATCGGGATGCGAATGCGTGACGATCAGACGATTGATCTGGAATCCCTTGAGCGGTCCGGCGAACAGCATCTCCCACGCCGCGATCGTCTCATCGTTGCCGAAGCCGGCATCGACGATGGTCCAGCCGTCGCCGTCGGCGAGCAGATAGATGTTCACGTGGTTGAGACGGAACGGCAGCCGCAGCCGCACCCACAGCACGCCGCTGGCGATCTCGATTACCTCGCCGGGCTCGGGCGGCGTTTCCCACGGGTAGCGCAGTTCACCCGCGAGTTGGGAAGAGTCGGTCTTTGAATGCATCGGCCTGCCTGTTCTCTATCCGGCTTAACGGTCCGGCAGTGGCAACGCCAGCCGAATCTCACACGCCTGCCATGCGATAGCCCTAAAAGAAACGCCCTGCACGAGCGGTGCATTTCGCGTGGTGAAACCGGCAGCGGTCAGCGCTGCGAATATCTCAGGCAGTGGCCCGGGCAGCGGTCTGGACGCTTGCCGCATCGAGCCGGGACCGGATTCCCAGACGCGACAGCAGATCGGCGTCGCGATCGCGCTGCGGATTTTTGGTGGTCAGCAGCACGTCGCCGACGAAGATCGAATTTGCTCCGGCGACGAAACACAGCGCCTGCAGTTCGTCGGTCATGTACTGACGCCCGGCAGACAGCCGCACCACGCTCTTCGGCATCATGATGCGCGCGATCGCGATCATGCGCACCAGTGCGATAGGGTCCGGCTGTGAGGCTGTGTCGTTGACCGGAACGCCCTTCACTTCGTTCCAGAGATTGATCGGCACGCTTTCAGGATGGCTCGGCAGGTTGGCCAGCAGCACTAGCATCCCGAGCCGGTCCTCGACCTGCTCGCCCATGCCGATGATACCG
>JBEIPX010000480.1:0-2651 GCA_040376815.1 Bradyrhizobiaceae bacterium | reverse complement strand
GCACCCGCGTCTTGATGACCTGTCTGGAAAGGGAGGCTGATGGCCGCGTCAAGCCCGGCCATGAAGGGCAATGCGGATCATCCTCCCTCGCGAAGAAAGATGGATTGCCGGGCCAAGCCCGGTGATAACCGGTGTAAGATGATGGTTTCCCTCGCGCTTCGGCCGCAAGCCGCCTTAAGCACGAGTGAAATAAACCCCGGGTTGAACTTGTTTCTGCCGCGATTATCGCTATATATGGAGCTATTCGTATAGCGGCCCTTGTTAACCGCGCCTCCGACGCCTTTTTGCTCGCGGCCCATTTCCAAGACAGCTGAAATTCGAAACGGCGCGGACAATCCTGTTCTCGCTTGATTTTGCATAAGCCCAATACGGGCGTGCGTGTTTTGGAGAGACTAAAATGGCAAGCGGAACAGTGAAGTGGTTCAATTCGCAGAAGGGCTTCGGCTTCATTCAGCCGAACGACGGCACCAAGGATGTGTTCGTTCACATCAGCGCGGTCGAACGCGCCGGCCTCAGCGGCCTGAATGAAGGCCAGAAGGTCAACTACGAACTGAAGGAAGACCGCATGCGCGGCAAGACGAGCGCTGAGAACCTCAGCCTCGGCTAAATCAAATTCGAGACCCGTCACGGATGTACTGACTGTCTCTTAGGAGCGCCGCCTAGGCTGATGCATAGGCGGCGTTTTGCTGTTCAGGCACTACTTTTTTGACGCGTTTTCTTCACGCGAACCGGTATCCACTTCGCTCGAAAACGCTTGCTGTCCGGCCGGCGCTTCATTTCCCCGCCAGCCGTTGCAGCGTTTCGCGCATGACGTTGCGAAACGTGTCGTCGAACGTCGTGCTTCGCGATTGCCATGCCGTTTGCCGCCCGCCCGCATCAAGCCGCCACTCCTCGATCCAGCTCAGCGCCCGCTCGCTGAAGACAATGCGGCCGCTGAGCACGGCGTCGCCGGCAGGCGCGAGAGCCGCCGCATCGTCCGGCTTCTCCGGCGACGTCTGTTGATCCATGCGGCGCGCGGCGAGATCCGCCTGCCGCGGGAGCGCAACCGTCAGTCCCGCACGTTCGGCGGCAGCATCGAGCGACTCGCGCATGTCGGCGCTGCGGTCGGCTGCGCCGTCGGCGGACAGCGTGTAGGCGGCCGCGAAATTCTCCACGCCCAGCACCAGGAAGACGCGCGGCCGCGGCCCAAGCCACGGCGTGCGCCCGAGCGCGCGCACCGCCGCGTCGATGCCCGCGCGATCGAATGCGACCGTCAGCTCGTATGGCCGGTCGTAGGTGCCCTGCTCGTCCTTCAGCGGTTTGTGCGCAAGAAGATCGCGATAGCTGAAGCTCTGCACCAGCCCCGCCGCCATCTCGGCAATAGCAGGATAACGCGCATCGGCGACGATCGACGGATCGCCGGAGAGTTTCACCAGCACGAGGCCGAGACAGTCGCGATAAGCGGCGAGCCGGCCGGCTTCACGTTGCCCGGTGACGGTGACATTGGCGCGGTACAGTGCGTCGTCACGCTCCTGCGCCGCGAGGGGCGAGATCGCCGGGATAAGCGCAAGGAAGAGCGCCACCACCATGATGGCAAGCGTGCATCGCATCCGCGAACCTTCGCCGAAATCGCCGCCGGAATGTCAGCCTGATGAAGTTGGTCTGACATTCGCAACCGCCTGGCCGCGCGTCAAATCCGGCTGTCATCGGACAAGTCCGGGGCAGGCTCTCAGGATGACGGGAAGCGTCGCCACACTCTCCGTCGTCATCACCGGGCTTGGCCCGATGATCCATCTTCAAAAAGGCAATCCCCGAAGAAAGATGGATGGCCGGGTCAAGCCCGGCCATGACGAAGAAGAAAGGAGCAAGGCCGTGCGTCGTTTTCACTCGTCAATCCGGGGCGCGAGTGAAACGAGCGAACCCGGAATCCATCTCACCGCGAGTCAGAGCGGAGGCGAAATGGACTCCGGGTTCGCGCCAAGTGGCGCGCCCGGAATGACGGAGAGATGTCATCTTGAACCCTCCCCGCCCTTGCCCCGACCAACGGCAAGGGAGCCGCGGCGGCGCGGTCGCGGAGGTGCGCTCATGACCCGTCAATTCGTGTCCGTTTCGAAATTCTTGCTGATCCGCAACGCCGCGTTCGCTGCCGGCGCGGCGCTGATCCTTGGCCCGCTCGCCGCCGCAACCGCCTCTGCGCAGGGCCAGACGCCGCCACAACAATCCGCGCAGGCACAACAGCTCACCGAAAAGCTCAACGCCTATGTCGGCTGCATCAACCGCCTGTCCGAACGCTCCTACGATTCCCGCGCACGCTATGCCTCATGGGCCGCCAAGAGCGGGCCGACCGGCAAGGAGCGGATCATCTACGGCACCTACACGATCTACGACACCTCAGATTGCCGCAAGAACGTCGAGACGGCGAATGCGATGGAGCCGCGCGACGCGGCGCTGGAGGCCGCGGCCTCCGCTTACGCGGACGCGGTCGGCAAGCTCGAGCCGCTGCTGAAGGAAGCCGACGACTACTACAAGCAGGAAGACTACAAGGACGACAAGATGGCGAAGGGGCGCGCGCTGCATCCGCGCCTCGTCGCCGCGTGGGACGCTTTTGCCGCCGCCGACACGGCGCTGCGCCAGGGCGTCGAGGCCATCAACGACCGGCGCGCGGTCGAGCG
>JBEIPX010000262.1:0-5009 GCA_040376815.1 Bradyrhizobiaceae bacterium | reverse complement strand
TCCGAGAGAAACAGCTCGGACGGGTTGCTGACTTCGCGCAGGCCTAGTCCCGTCATTTCGAACACACCGATTTCGTCGGTCGGGCCGAAGCGGTTCTTCACCGCGCGCAGGATGCGAAATTGCTGCGAGCCTTCACCCTCGAACGACAGCACTGCGTCGACCATGTGCTCGACCACACGGGGGCCGGCGATCTGTCCGTCCTTGGTGACATGGCCGACGAGAATGAGCGCCGCACCTGTGCGTTTCGCAAAGCGGATCAGCGATTGCGCCGATGCGCGCACCTGCGTCACGGTGCCCGGCGCGGATTCGACCGTGTCGGTCCACATGGTTTGAATTGAATCGATGACCACGAGGCGAGGGGGCGCGCCTTCGGACAGCGTGGCGATGATGTCTTCGACCGACGTTTCGGCGGCGAGTTGCACGGGCGCGTCGGCGAGGCCGAGCCGCTCGGCGCGCAGGCGCACCTGCGCCACCGCTTCTTCGCCGGAGATGTAGACCGCGCGATGACCGCTTCGCGCCATCAAGCTGGTCGCCTGCGTGAGCAGCGTCGATTTGCCGATGCCGGGATCGCCGCCGACCAGCAGCACCGACCCGCGCACGAAACCACCGCCGGTGACGCGATCGAGTTCGGCCATGCCGGATGGCAGCCGCGGTGCATCCTGGCTGGCGCCGGAGAGGCTTTCGAGCGCGAACGTGCGCCCCTTGCGTTTCGAGCGGACGCTGACTGGAACGCTGGCGTTGCCGCTGACGTCTTCTTCCGTCAGCGTATTCCACTCGCCGCACGACTCGCACTTGCCCTGCCAGCGGTTATAGGCCGCGCCACAGGTCTGGCAGACGAAGGAGAGGGTACTCTTGGCCATGCGGGCGTGCGGGATTCGTTACGGTGTGATGAACGCATTCCATAGCATGGTTAGACCGCAGACCAGCATCATTCCATCGAGGATGAACCGGAAACTGTCAGCATCGAGCCTCATGACCGCGCGCCTTGAAACGAAGGTGCCGGCCATGATCGATGAGCCTGCGATCAAGCCTTTCGCGATCGTCTCAACCGGCAGCGCGCCAAATGAGCGGAAGATGATCGACTTCGCGACGTAGAGACCGAGCGAGCTCGCGGCTTCGGTCGCAAGGAACGCGCCTTTGACGAGGCCGTAGGCGAGGAAGATCGGGATGTTAAGCGGCCCGGTTGAAACCACGATGCCCGTGAGATAGCCGATCAGCGCGCCGGCGATCGCCATGTGCATCAGCGTCACGTTGAACTGGCGCGCGGCGATCCATCGCCGCCCCGGAATCATGGCGATGATGAAGACGCCGATGGCGATATCGATGGCGCGGGCAGGCAGCGCCAGCAGCGTCATCGCGCCGAGCGCCGCGGCAGGCACACCGGGGATGCTGTAGGCGGCGAACGCGCGCCAGTCGACCTCGCGCCACCACGCGAGAATCCGCGACAGGTTTGCGAAGATCGCGGCGATCGCCATGATCGGCACTGCTTCCTTCGGCCCGAACGCATAGGTGAGCACCGGAATCAGGATGATCGACGAACCTGTGCCGACGATGCCGGAGATCATGCCGGCAAGGAGACCTGCGATGAGGACGAAGGCGTAAGCCAAGAGACATGCCGCTGTGATGGACGGACCGGAGTTGAGTCCGAAGCCGGGCGATTCTCAAGCGCTCGTGCGGGGCGGCTTCGTCAGGCTGATCCCGCGCGGCCGTCCAGCCACTCGGTCTCGAACCGCTCGGCCGCATGGATGCAGACAATCTCGACCGGTTCGTTCGAGATGCATTCGAAGCGGTGAGCAATGCCCGCGCCGACGACGATGATATCGCCAGGACCGGCTTCGATGTCCTGTTCGCCTGCCGTGAATCGGGCACGTCCTGACCGGACGATCCAGGTTTCCGGGTAGGGATGACGATGCAGCGCCGGGCCTTCGCCGGTGTCGCTGTCGACAAGAAAGAACGACACTCCGGCGCCGGTCGCGGCACCCTCGAACATCTTGCTGCGGCCGCCGGAGTTCGCAACATCGGCCGCGCGGATGACGTGAACGCCGCTCCGCGGCTTTGCGGATGAAAAATTGTCGTTCGATGCCGTCACGAGGCGGCCTCGGCGGGGGCAACGAGCGCCGTTTGCACGTCGGCGTCCTTGTAGACGCGGGCATAGCGCGTACCGAGGCTCGTCAGCACTTCGTAGCCGATGGTGCCGAAGTGGTGACCGAGTTCGTCGACGGTGATGCCGTCGCCGATCAGGGTCGTCATGTGGCCGCGCCGCACCGGCGTCGGCACGTCGGTGACGTCGATCGCCATGAGGTCCATTGAGATGCGGCCTGCGATCGGGCAGCGCTTGCCACCGACGATGGCCTCGGCGCTGCGGGTGCCATCGATGCCGCTGGCGGTGCGGAAATAGCCGTCGGCATAACCGGCGGTGACGACGGCGAGGCGGGTGTCGCGCCGCGCGGTCCAGGTTGCGCCGTAGCCGACGGTGTCGCCCTTCGACACGTTGCGCACGAGCACGATGCGCGCCTTCAGGTCGATCGCCTGCCGCATCGGATTGTCCGCTTCCGGCGTCGGATTGACGCCGTAGAGCGCGGCGCCGGGGCGGATCATGTCGAACAGGAAGTGCGAACCGAGGAAAATGCCCGAGGAGTTGGCGAGCGACGCCGGCACGCCCGAGAACAGGCTCGCGATCTCGCGGAACGCCGCCACCTGCTTTGCATTCATCGGGTGGCCGAGGGTTTCGGCGCAGGCGAGGTGGCTCATCACCAGCGAAATGCCGGGATTGACGGTGCTAAGCCGCGGCAGGAGGCCTTGCGCTTCGCCGACGCCGAGACCGAGGCGGTTCATGCCGGTGTCGATATGGATCGCCGCGCCGCCGAGCCAGCCGGCGGTCGCGCGATAGGCGTCCCATTCGGCGAGTTCGCCCATGTCACCGATCACGGGCATCAGGTTGAGGGTCGAGAACGTGTTGCCGGTGCCGGAGAAAAATCCGTCGAGCACATAGATCGCGGCCTTCGGTGCGGCGGCGCGGAGCGTCTTCGCTTCGTCGAGCGTCGCGACGAAGAAGGTCTTGCAGCCGGCGGCGGTCAGCGCACCGGCGACAGGGGCAATCCCGCAGCCATAAGCGTCCGCCTTGACGACGGCCGCGCACTCGGCGGGCACGCCCTTGCTCTCGAGCTTCTTCCAGTTGGCGGCGATCGCGCCAAGATCGATGGTGAGTACGCCGCCTGCGCTCGCGTGCGGGTCGGACGCCACGTCGGCGGCAAGCGTTTTCGGATCGGTGGTGCGGTTCATGATCGCCGACCATACGCCCGCAACGGCGAGGGTCAACCGCGCAAGTGCATTACTCGGAGTGGGGCAGGTAACCGTCTTCGGCGAGGTCGGAGAAGCGTGTGAAAGCACCTTCGAACTGTAGTTTGATGGTGCCGGTCGGGCCGTGACGCTGCTTGCCAATGATGACTTCGGCCTTCTTGTGCACGAGCGACATTTCGAGTTGCCACTTTTCGTGTTCCGGCGTGCCAGGCTTTGGCTCTTTGCCTTGCAGGTAGTATTCCTCGCGGAACACGAACAGCACGACGTCGGCGTCCTGCTCGATCGAACCGGATTCACGCAGGTCCGAGAGTTGCGGGCGCTTGTCGTCGCGGTTCTCGACCTGACGCGACAACTGCGACAGCGCGATGATCGGAACGTTCAGCTCCTTCGCCAGCGCCTTCAGGCCGGTGGTGATTTCGGTGACTTCCTGCACGCGGTTGTCGGAACGTTTTCCCGAGCCTTGCAGGAGCTGAATGTAGTCGATGATCAGAAGATCGAGACCTTTTTGACGCTTGAGGCGGCGCGCGCGTGCGGTGAGCTGTCCGATCGACAGGCCGCCGGTGTCGTCGACGTAAAACGGCAGGTTCTGCATCTCGACGGCATGGTCGCGGATCTTGTCGAAGTCGTGCTCGGTAATGCCGCCGCGACGGATCAAACTCGATGAAATCTCAGTGCGCTCGGAGAGAATACGCGTCGCGAGCTGTTCGGACGACATTTCGAGCGAGAAGAAGCCGACGATGCCGCCGTTGACCGATTTCATCGTGCCGTCGGCCTGTACCTCGCCGCGCCACGCCTTGGCGACGTTGTACGCGATGTTGGTGGCGAGCGCGGTTTTGCCCATCGCCGGACGCCCGGCGAGGATGATCAGGTCGGACGGCTGCAGGCCGCCCATCTTGCTGTCGACATCACGCAGACCGGAGGCGAGGCCTGACAGGTGGCCGTCGCGCGCATAGGCATTGGCAGCCATGTCGACGGCGATGGTCAGCGCCTGCGAAAATTTCTGGAAGCCGCCATCGTATCGGCCCTGTTCGGCCAGATCGTAAAGGCGGCGCTCGGCGTCCTCGATCTGCGCGCGCGGCGCGAAATCGACCGGCGCATCGTAGGCGACGTTGACCATGTCCTCGCCGATACCGATGAGGTCGCGGCGCAGCGACAGTTCGTAAATGGTGCGGCCGTAGTCGGATGCGTTGATGATGGTCGTCGCTTCCGCGGCGAGGCGGGCGAGATACTGGCTGACCGTCATACCGCCAAGGTCGGCGTCCGGCAGGAATGTTTTCAAGGTGACCGGCGTCGCCACCTTACCCATGCGGATCAGGCTGCCGGCGGTCTCATAGATCTGCTGATGCACGCCTTCGTAGAAGTGTTTCGGTTCCAGGAAGTCCGAGACCCGGTAGAACGCATCGTTATTGATCAGAATCGCGCCCAAAAGGCCCTGTTCCGCCTCGATATTGTGAGGCGCGGAGCGGTAAGCCGGCGCGGCGGCGTCCGGCGCGAGCTTGAGAACGTTCGAATCGGACAAGGCCATGGGATTGGATAGCTCGATTTTTCGGCAAATGCTGGGCAATGATCAAGACGCTACCCCGGGCCGCGACGAAAGAACCGTCAGAGGCGGGAGAGGGCTTATGCACGATTCCCACATGCCCGCGTGCCGCAGGCAACGGATGCCTTGACGGCGATTGTTGCACGAGCGGCGGCTTTAGGGAGCCGGG
>JBEIPX010000147.1:0-7265 GCA_040376815.1 Bradyrhizobiaceae bacterium | reverse complement strand
TGTTGGCGTCTTGAGGCCGGAATTAAACTAAATGCCTAGGCAGGGCAACGGGCTGCCTTAGCGCACGCCATGGCTATTCCGCGGGCATTTTTCCCGCGAGATGGGATGGCAACCGCAGTGCGGAATTGGATGCGAGCGTGACGGCTGACATCGCGCGATCAGCGCACACGAGGCTCCGTTAGCGTTTGCCGGGCCAGTTGTCCCTGATCCAGCGCGCAAGACTTTCCTCGCTGACCTCTCCGGCGGCGAGGGAGATGAACATGACCGTCGCCTGAGCGGGATCGGGCGCAAAAGGAATCCCGTTGAGGCGAAGAAAGACCATCATCGCGTGAAAAGCGGCGCGCTTGTTGCCGTCAACGAATGCATGATTCCGCGCAAGCCCAAACGCATAGGCCGCTGCGAGTGCAGCCATGTCCGTTTCGCCGTAATGCCATTGATTCACCGGACGCGTGATCGCGGACTCCAAAGCCCCACGATCGCGAACACCTTCCGGCCCGCCGAACAGGGCAAGCTGCTCGGCATGCATGTCGATGACGTCATCGACATCAAGCCTGACGGGCTCGGTCATTTGGCGAGCGCGGCAAACGTATCGCGATATTCGTGCATGATCTCCCGAGCGATTTCCATCGTTCGGGCATGTTTCGGATCGAATGGCGAAAGCCGCAAACTGCCGTCCGGCTGCTCGACCGGATAGAACTTGTCGCCCTCCTTGAGATTGAGACGCGCAAGCAGTTCCTTCGGCAGGATCAAGCCGACCGAATTCCCGATCTTGCGGATTTGAAGGGGGGCGCTCTCAACCTTCAGGTCTCGGGGGTTCTCGTTCATGGCTCGTACTCCGTTATACGTAATGTATAACAGAAAAAGGCCGCGACCACAACATTAAGTTGTAGATCCCGACCCTACCCCATCCCCTCCAGCTCGGTGATCAGCCCCTCGATCACCGAAAGGCCGCCGTCCCAGAAGGTCGGGCTTTTGGCGTCGAGGCCAAACGGCGCCAGCAGTTCGGAGTAGTGCTTGCTGCCGCCGGCCGCGAGCATGGCGAGGTAGCGCTCGGCGAAGCCGTCCGACGCATTCTCGTAGACCGCGTAGAGCGAGTTCACGAGGCAATCGCCGAACGCATACGCGTAGACGTAGAACGGCGAATGGATGAAGTGCGGGATGTACATCCAGAACGTCTCGTAACCCGGCTTCAGCTCGATCGCGGGACCGAGGCTCTCGCTCTGTACGCTCATCCAGATTTCGCCGAGGCGCTCGGTGGTGAGTTCGCCGTTGCGGCGCTCGGAATGGACCGTGCGCTCGAACGTGTAGAACGCGATCTGGCGCACCACCGTGTTGATCATGTCCTCGACCTTGCCGGCGAGCAGCGCCTGCCGCTCCTTGGCATTCTTCGTCGAGGCGAGCAGCTTCTTGAACGTCAGCATCTCGCCGAACACGCTCGCGGTCTCGGCGAGCGTCAGCGGCGTCGGCGCCATCAGCGGACCCCGTTCTGCGGCGAGCACCTGATGCACGCCGTGACCGAGTTCATGCGCGAGCGTCATCACGTCGCGCGGCTTGCCCTGGTAGTTGAGCAGCACGTACGGATGCGCGGATGGCGTCGTCGGATGCGAGAACGCGCCCGGCGCCTTGCCCGGCCGCACCGGCGCATCGATCCAGCGATCGGTGAAGAAGCGCTCGGCGATCTTGGCCATCTGCGGCGAGAACGCATCATAGGCATTCAGCACCAGCGACTGCGCGTCGCGCCATTCGATCTTGCTCTTGGATGCGAACGGCAGCGGCGCGTTGCGATCCCAATGCGGCAACGTCTTCTTTTTGAACCAGCGCGCCTTCAGCGCGTAGTAGCGATGCGACAGCCGCGGATAGGCGGCGCGCACCGATGACACCAGCGCATCGACCACCTCGCGCTCGACGCGGTTGGACAGATGCCGCGCATCGGCGATATCCTGGAAGCCGCGCCAGCGATCGGAGATTTCCTTGTCCTTGGCGAGCGTGTTGGTGATCAGCGCGAACGTGCGCTCGTTGGCCTTGAAGGTCTTGCCCAGCGCCTGCGCTGCTGCCTTGCGCTTCTCCGGCGCGCGATCCTGCAACATGGTCAGCGTCGGCTCGATCGCGAGTTCTTTACCTCCGACCTTGAAGCGCAGGCCCGAAATGGTCTGGTCGAACAGGCGATTCCACGCCGCGTAGCCCGAGACCGACTTCTCGTGGAAGAGCTGCTCGACGCGGTCTTCAAGCTGATACGGCTTGTCCTTGCGCGTATCCTCGATCCACGGCCTGTAATAGGCGAGATCGGGATTCGTCAGCGCGCGCTCCAGCGCCGCATCGTCGAGACGGTTGAGTTCGAGCGCGAAGAACAGCAGATGCACCGACGCCGCGGTGATGCGCTCGCCGACGTCGCCGTAGAACTTCGAGATCGCCGGATCGACCGTGTTGCCGGCATGCACGAGACCCGCATACGACACAAGCCGTCCTGCGAGATCGTCGATGGTCTCGAAGCGCTTGATCGCCTGCGCGAGCCACGCGCCGCCGTCCGGCTTTGCCGTCTCGTCCGCGAGCTTGCCTTTATAGGCCTGCTCGAACGATGCGCATTCCTCGGCCAGCCGTTCGAGATCGCGCGTCACTTCCGGCGCATCGATCGCCGGATAAAGGTCCGCGAGATTCCATTCGGGCAGCTTCGCGCCAGATTTCGACGACGCCTTTGCAGCGGTTTTCGCCGCCGGTTTGCGCGCAGCCACTTTGGTCTTGGCGGCAGGCTTGCGTGTGGCGGCAGATGATTTGCGCAGAGCGGACGAACGCGAGGCCATCGTTTTGAACCCGTTTTCTTTCTTCAGTTGGTCTTCAGGCATTTCATACCGAAATGCCCGCTCGATCATTGCGACACAATCTCGCAACACCGGCTCACGACTTGACCTCGTTACCGGCCCGCCACGCTGCGACGAGCACACAACGCCGTGATGACAACTCTTAAGCAGGCGTTAATCGACATCGGCCAAAGTGCCCCGATTCGAAACAGATAAGACCAAAAACCAGGAAATGCCATGCCTGCCACTGTGCTGATCGCCGACGACGATGCCATTCAACGCCGACTGATCGAAAACATGGTGCAGCGCTGCGGGTATCAGGTCATCGTCGCCGAGAGCGGCGATGCGGCGGTCGCACTTCTCACGGCCACCGACGGACAGCCCATCGACGCCGTGATCCTCGATCTGGTGATGCCCGGCCTCGACGGCATGGGTGTACTCACGGCAATGCGCGATGCCGGCCTCAACATGCCGGTGATTGTGCAGACGGCACACGGCGGCATCGATAACGTCATTTCCGCGATGCGGGCGGGCGCGCACGATTTCGTCGTCAAGCCGGTCGGGATCGAACGATTGCAGGTGTCCTTGCGCAATGCGCTCAACGCCAGCGCCATGAAGGGCGAGCTGCAGCGCATCCGCCACAGCCGCGACGGCAAGCTCACCTTCGCCGACATCGTCACCCGCAGCCAGGCCATGGACGGCGTGCTGGCGGCCGCGAAAAAGGCCGCCGCCTCCACCATCCCCGTGCTGATCGGCGGCGAGTCCGGCGTCGGCAAGGAGCTGATCGCCCGCGCCATTCACGGCACCGGCGAGCGCAGCGCGAAACCGTTCGTCGCCGGCAACTGCGGCGCGATCCCCGACAACCGCGGCGAGGCGATCCTGTTCGGCCACGAGAAGGGCGCGTTCACCGGCGCCACCGAGCGCCACGCCGGCAAATTCGCCGAGGCGCATGGCGGCACGCTCTTCCTCGACGAGGTCGGCGAACTGCCGCTCGCCGCGCAGGTGAAGCTCTTGCGTGCGCTTCAGCAGGGCGAGGTCGAACCGGTCGGCGGCCGCAAGCCGGTCAAGGTCGACGTGCGCATCGTGTCCGCGACCAACCGCAACCTGATCGAGCACGTAAAGGCCGGACATTTTCGCGAGGATCTGTTCTATCGCCTGCACGTGCTGCCGCTGACAGTACCGCCACTGCGCGCACGCCGCGACGATATCCCGCATCTCTTGCGGCACTTCCTTGCCCGTATCTCGGCCGAGGAAAACCGTTCGATCTCCGGCATCAGCGGCGAAGCGATGGCGGTGCTGTCGCAGGCCGACTGGCCGGGAAACATCCGTCAGCTCGAGAACGCAGTCTACCGCGCCGTTGTGATGAGCGAGGGCGGCGAACTGACGCTCGCCGATTTCGCGCATATGCCGGCGCTGGCGACGACGGTGCCGTCCGCCCCCGCGGACCCGCTGACGATCGCACCGCTGCACCACGCGCCGCCGGTCGCACCCGCCGCCCAGAACAGTGACATGCCGGCAGCACCGCCAGCCGCCGGCCAGCTGCCAATGCTCACCATCGAAGGAGAGATGCGGCCACTGGAGGAACTTGAGACCGAGATCATCCGCTTTGCCATCACTCACTACCGCGGGCAGATGTCGGAGGTCGCGCGCCGGCTGAAGATCGGCCGCTCGACGCTCTACCGCAAGCTCGACGAAACGGCGGCCGGCGATCCGTCCTGAGCCCTCGCGCGGCTTCCCGAATCACGCCTAACCGGTTCCCGTTGCGGCAGAAATGCCGCCTTTGAACCGTTGCGGCGCGGTGACAGACGAAAGCAAAAGCGCGCGGCAATATGCGCAAGCCGTTGCTTGCGGGCATGAATTGAAGTCAGTTTCCCGTGACCCACAGGTTGCAGCGCTAGCAGCATCACGCGGGCCTATGTATCTTCATGTTGTCGAAGCAGTGTGAACCGCGACGGCTGCCGGTGCGTTGTGGGGGTGTGCCGGCGGTAAGGCGTTTCCGGTTTTCACGCGCGACCGACGACGAATCCGATTTTGAGCTGTTCCATAAGGGAACAGCGTCGCCCAAAGGGGTGCGAGACAATGCGAGATCATACAGTTGGCCGTAAGGGCTTTGACCGAGTCCTGATGGCCGTCGCGGCGAGCTTCCTCACGGTGGCCGCGACCTCGGCGCAGGCGCAATCCAGCCGCGGCGCCGCCGATCTCGCGATCGATGCCGCCGTGCCGATGCCTGAATCGGCCAACATGCCGCCACCGTCCGCATCCGATATCGGCTCGCGCGCACCGGTGACCACCGCAACGGTTCCGCCCGCCGCAGCAGTTCCGGCCGTTGTGCCAGCGACCGCAGCAGCGCCGCCCGCGGACATCGCGAAGCCGGCCGCGACCGCATCCGCCGATCAGCCGGTCGCCGACAAGCTGCGTGACCTGCTCGCAGCCAAGGGCGCGCGCTATTTCGATCGCAAGGGCGAACGCGTCGCCGTCGATGCTTTCTACAAGAGTCGCGACTATGCGCCGGTCTGGAGCACCAACGGTGCCCCCACCGCGCGCGCCAAGAGCGCGATCGCGCGGCTGAAGGACGCGGACAAAGACGGCCTCTCCTCCGGCGACTATCCGGCGCCGGACTTCGCGGCGGCCTCTAACCCCGATGCGCTCGCCGAAGCCGACCTCAAGCTGACCGCTGTGATCCTCGACTACGCACGCCACGCGCAGACGGGCCGCATGCATTACTCGCGTGTCGCCGCCGACATCCAGTATCCGGATCACACGCCGGAGCCATCGGAAATTCTCGCCAACGTCTCGACCGCGAGCGACGCGGCCGCCGCGCTCGATTCCTACAATCCGCCGCACAAGATCTACAAGCAGTTGCGCGCCGAACTCGCCAAGCTACGCGGCGAAACCGAAGCGCCGGTGGCGAAAATAGACACCGGCCCGGTGCTGAAGTTCACTCCGGCCAAAAAGACCAAGAAGCAGACGGTCGACGCAATCGCACCGGAAGACGCGCGTGTCCCGGCGCTGCGTGCCCGCCTCAATGTCGCGGGTGACCAGAACGATCAGAAGTACGATCAGGCCGTGGCCAACGCGGTGCGTAAGTTCCAAAGCTCGGCCGAGATCAAGGCGACCGGCCAGCTCGACGACGCCACCGTGCGTGCGCTGAACGCACCGAAGCGCGACCGCCAGATCGACATCGTCCGCGTCAACATGGAGCGCCTGCGCTGGCTGCCGCGCGAACTCGGCGCCAAGTCGCTCGGCGATGCCTACGTTATCCTGAACATCCCCGACTTCACCTTGAAGGTGATGCAGAAGGGCGAGCAGGTCTGGACCACGCGCGTCGTCACCGGCAAACCCGGCAATCAGGCGACGCCGCTGCTGACCGAGACGATGAAGCACATCACCGTCAACCCGACATGGAACGTGCCACCGTCGATCGTCTACAACGAGTATCTGCCGGCGTTGCAGCAGGATCCGAACGTGCTGACGCGCATGGGCCTGCGGCTCGAGCGCCGCGCCGACGGCGGCATCCACATCTCGCAGCCGCCGGGCGCGGGCAATGCGCTCGGCCGCATCCGCTTCAATTTCCCGAACAAGTTCCTCGTCTATCAGCACGACACGCCGGACAAGCACCTGTTCGCCAAGGAAGAGCGTGCGTTCAGCCACGGCTGCATGCGCGTGCAGGATCCGGATCAGTACGCGGCGACGCTGCTCGGCATTGTGCTGCCGGATCAGAAGTACACGCCGGAGCGAATCCGCTCGATGTACGGCAACAGAGAGATCGACATCAAATTCCCGACGCCGGTCCCGGTGAACATCACCTATCAGACTGCGTTTGTGGACGAGGCCGGTGTGCTGCAATTCCGCAAGGACGTGTACGGCCGCGACGCCCGCATGATCGCGCTGCTCAAGGGCAGCGAGGGCAAGGATCTCGAATCCGTGGTCGCCCACGCGCAGCCCAACTACAGCCGTCCCCGGGCGGAAATACCGCAGGGCGTCGCCTTCAACGGGAGCGGCAGCTACAACTCCGGCCCCTCGTTCTTCGAGCGGCTGTTTGGCGCGCCGCAGCCCGCTCCGCCGCCCCCGTCCCGGAACCAGCGGCGGACGGCAGTTCGGTAATCACGCCACAAAGGCGAAAAACTGAATAAAATCAAAGGCGCCGCGATTTCGCGGCGCCTTTTTCTGTTAACCAACGTCCACCCAACTATGGTCAACGGGCGTTTTTTTGCCATCTTGGTCCGGCTAGCATGGTAGCCGGTGCTTTCGAGGGAGAGTAAACGTCGGTTAACCCTCCTGAATTAAGCATCTATCTCTCTTCTCGCTGCGTGACGGGGTTGCGGGAAGAGTGCCTAAAGCGTCTTGGGTCGGGTCGTCTTCTGGGGTGGAATCTCGCGTGCCAGCTTCTCGCGCACGAAAATCATTTGCGATGTCAATTCAGGGTGCCGGTCTCTCGATCGGCATCGCGTCGCTTGCGATCGTGCTTGC
>JBEIPX010000587.1:0-1597 GCA_040376815.1 Bradyrhizobiaceae bacterium | reverse complement strand
CATCAGCACCTGCGGCCCGTAGTCATTCGGGCGCTCGATCATCCATTTTTTGTGAAACGCGGCCGCTTCGACCGCGAGCAGAAGCTGGCAGGCAGCTGACAACTGCCGCTGATCGGGAAGCCTCACGCGGACGACCGATGCGCCTTCGCTTGTCAGAACCTTGGCGGTTTCATCGAGAACGCGGGCGACATCGCTATCGAGATCGTCAACGTAGAATGCGCTCGGAATGCCGATGCGCAGACCCTTGATGCTGTCCTTCGTCGGCGAGATCAGGTCTGGAGCGGGAGCGTTTCGCGTCGTCGGGTCTGCGTCGTCGCCACCGGCCATCAGTTGCGTCAGCAATGCGCAGTCGGCAACAGTCCGGGCCAAGGGACCGACCGTGTCGAGCGATTGCGACAGGGGCATCGCGCCGGCGCGGCTGACGAGGCCGACCGTGGTCTTTAATCCGGTGACGCCGCAGAAGTGCGCGGGCATGCGGATCGATCCGCCGGTATCGGAGCCGAGGGCTGCGAAGGTGAGCCGCGCCGCGACGGCCGATCCGGACCCGGACGACGAGCCGCCTGTGACGTGATCGATAGTCCAGGGATTATGTACCGCGCCATAGGGTGCGTTGTGCCCGGTCGGACCAGAGGCGAACTCGGACATCTGCAAGGTGCCGAGCCGGATGGAGCCGGCTTTCTGCAGGCGCGCGACCGCTGTCGATGTGGTTGACGCAACGAAATCCTTGCGGATCTTCGAGCCGCAGGTCGAGACCTTGCCGGCCTCGTAATACATGTCCTTGTGCGCCATCGGCACGCCATGCAGCGGCCCGCGGCTTTTTCCCTGCGCCAGTTCCTTGTCGGCGGCGTCCGCGGCGGCAAGAGCCAGTTCCGGCTCGATCGCCATATACGCATTCAGACGCGGCTGAAAGCGTGCGATGCGGTCGAGGCACGATTGCGTCGCTTCACGCGAGGAGATTGTCTTCGAGGCGATCGCGGCGGCGACCTCGGTCACCGATAGCAAGGCCGGTTCTTTTGCTGTCATTTCGCAGTCTTGTTCTGAACGGACACGAAGGCGGCGGGTTCGAGGTCGAACGGAAGCGTTCCAGAAATCGGCGCGAAGCCGATAAACGCCGGACCGATCGACGCGGCGATGCGTTGCGCGACGTCGGCGGATACCGGAACGCCGGCGATGCGTGCCGTGCTGGCGATGTCGTCCGCGTGAGGGGCTTTGGGATCACTCATGTGGCGCTCGCTTGTGGTGCGCGGCTATGCCCGGAACCGGGGATCGCCATGTGGCACGCTGCTTGATGGCCGTCGGCGCTGATCTGTGTCAGCAGCGGCGTGACGGTGCCGCACAGCGGTTCGGCGAACGGGCAGCGGGTGTGAAAGCGGCAGGCCTGTGGCGGGTCGATCGGGTTCGGCGGATCGCCGGTGATCGGCGCTTTCTGGGTGCGATTGTCCGGATCGGATGTCGGCATCGCCGCCAGCAATGCGCGCGTATAGGGATGTGCGGAATTGCCCCACACGCTGTCGATCGGACCGAGCTCGACCACCTGACCAAGATACATCACCAGCACGCGATCGGAGATGTAGCGCACGACGTTCAGGTCATGGCT
>JBEIPX010000062.1:0-10557 GCA_040376815.1 Bradyrhizobiaceae bacterium | reverse complement strand
CGGTCGAGAAGTCGGTCGAGGAAATGACCATCGAGGCTTCGCGCCGCGGTTACGCTTTCGCGCAGGTACGGCCGCGCGGTGAGCGCAATACCTCGGCGCGCACTGTCTCGATCGTGTTCGTCGTAGAGGAGGGCGCTCGCGTCTACATCGAGCGGATCAACGTTCGCGGCAATACCCGCACGCGCGACTACGTCATTCGCCGCGAGTTCGACGTCGCCGAAGGCGACGCCTACAACCGTGCGCTGGTGGACCGCGCTGAGCGGCGCCTGAAGAATCTCGACTTCTTCAAGTCGGTGAAGATCGGGACCGAGCCGGGCTCGTCGACCGATCGTGTCGTCCTCAACGTCGACCTCGAGGAAAAATCCACGGGCGACTTCTCTGTGTCGGGCGGCTATTCGAGCGCCGACGGTCTTCTCGGCGAAGTCAGCATCTCGGAAAAGAACCTGCTCGGACGCGGCCTGTTCGCGAGGGCTGCGCTCCAGTACGGCCAGCGCGCGCGTGGCTACACGCTGTCGATCGTTGAGCCGTATCTGTTCGACTATCGCGTGGCAGCTGGCCTCGACGTCTTCCAGCGCGAGCAGCTCGCCTCGCGCTTCCAGTCTTACAACACCAAGACAGTCGGCTTCAGCCCGCGTCTCGGATTCACGCTCCGCGAGGATCTGGCGCTGCAGGTGCGCTACTCGTTCTACCGTCAGGAAATCACGCTGCCCGCGCAGCTGCGGAACTGTAACAACGCGGGACCGACCGCTGCGAACGGCGGAATGCCGTTCTTCCCGACGCCGACGTTCAACGTTGCGAGCGGAATCTCGGATTTCAGCACCGCGTTCAATCTGAGCTGCTACGTCGACGGCGAAGCCTCGCTGCCGATCCGTCAGGAACTCGCACGCGGCTCGACCAATACGTCGCTCGTCGGCTACACGCTGATCTACAACACCCTCGACAGCAACAAGGATCCGACCTCGGGCCTCCTGCTCGACTTCAAACAGGATTTCGCTGGCCTCGGCGGTGACGTGCGCTTCATCCGCACCCAGTTCGACGGCAAGTACTACAGCCCGCTGCCGTTCGACCTCGTCGGCGTCCTGCGCCTGCAGGCCGGCAATATCTCAGGGATCGGCAAGGATTTGCGCATGCTGGATCATTTCCAGATGGGTCCGAACCTGGTTCGCGGCTTTGCACCCGCCGGTATCGGTCCGCGCGACATCACGTTCGGCTCGACCAGCGACGCGCTCGGCGGCACGACGTACTTCGGTGCATCGGCGGAAGTCCAGGTGCCGTTCTTCTTCCTTCCGAAGGAAGTCGGCCTCAAGGGCGCGCTCTATGCGGACGCCGGAACCGTGTTTGACTACAAGGGACCGACGCAGAACTTTGCCACCGGCGAAGTTGGGCCGTTTGGCCTGATCAAGACCTCCGACTCCGAAGATCGCAAGATCCGTAGTTCGGTCGGCGCCGGCATCATCTGGGCATCGCCGTTCGGTCCGCTGCGCTTCGACTATTCGATCCCGTTGACCAAGGGCAAGTTCGACCGCGTCCAGGAATTCCGTTTCGGCGGCGGTACCTCGTTCTGATCTCGACCACGAACCGGATTGCGGTGGGTGGAATGGTGCAACCCACGTTTCTGAAGCAACCTTCGTGGTTGACGCTTGCGGAGATCGCAGCGCTTGCAAAGGCCGAGCTCGGCGAGCCGGGCCGGGCCGGGCAGCGGGTGCGCGATGTGGCGGCGGTGGACCTCGCCGGGCCGATGCACGTCACCTTCTTCGAGAATCGCAAATACGAAGCTCAGCTTGCCCGCACGCACGCCGGTGCGTGTCTGGTTTCGCCCGATCTGGAGGCGCGGGTGCCGGCTCATGTCGCCGTGCTGCGGGTCGCCAATCCGTATCGGGCTTTCGTAACGATTGCCCGCGAACTGCATGCGGATAGCCTGCGCCCGGCCTCCGCGTTCGATCAGGAAGGCGTCGCGCCCTCGGCGATCATCCACCCGACTGCATGGCTCGAGGATGGCGTGATCGTCGACCCGCTCGCTGTAATCGGGCCAAATGCCGAGGTTGGCGCGGGCACCGTGATTGGCTCCGGCGCCGTGATCGGCCCCTCGGTGACCATCGGGCGAGATTGCAGCATCGGCGCCGGAGCTTCGCTGCTCCACACGATGGTCGGGAACGGGGTCATCATCCACCCCGGTTGCCGGATCGGCCAGGACGGCTACGGTTTCGTCCCCGGGGCCAGAGGCCATACCAAGGTCCCCCAGATCGGCCGCGTCATCATCCAGAACGACGTCGAGATCGGCGCTGGCACCACCATCGACCGCGGTGCGCTGCGTAACACCGTCATCGGTGAGGGCAGCAAAATCGACAACCTCGTCCAGATCGGCCACAATGTCGTCATTGGCCGCCACTGCATCGTGGTCAGCCAGTCCGGTGTTGCCGGCAGCTCGACGCTGGGTGACGGTGTGGTGCTCGGTGCCCGGATCGGCGTGAGCGATCATGCGAAGATCGGCGACGGTGCTCAGATCGCCGCGCGTTCCAGCGTGGTCGGCGAGGTTCCGCCCGGCGTTCGCTGGGGTGGCTCGCCGGCGAAGCCGATGAAGCAGTTTCTGCGCGAGCTGTTCGCGGTGGAGCGTCTCGGGCGGGAGAGTGGCGGCGGCTCGAAAGCAAGGGCCGGAAAGACGGAGACCGAGGGGCGGGAGTAATGGAGCTGGCAACAACCGTCGACACCGCGGACATCGCTCTGATTATGAAGACGCTGCCGCATCGCTATCCGTTCCTGCTGATCGATCGCGTCATCAATATCGGTGCCGATTTCAGCGGCGTCGGCATCAAGAACGTCACCGTCAACGAACCGCAGTTCGCCGGGCACTTTCCCGATCGTCCGGTCTATCCGGGTGTCTTGATGATCGAGGGCATGGCGCAGACCGCCGGCGTCATCGGTATCATGGCGATGAAGGAGAACAAGCCGCGCGCGGTGTACTTCCTTACTGTCGACAAGTGCAAGTTTCGCAAGCCCGTGATCCCGGGCGACACGATCGAATATCATATGAAGTACATCAATCGCAAAAGGGCGATGTGGTGGTACTACGGCGAGGCGCGCGTCAATGGTGTCGTCGCTGCACAGGCCGAAGTCGGCGCCATGCTGGCGGACTAGCTCTGCATGACCAGGATCGACAAGCTGGCGCGGGTCGAGGATGGCGCGGTGATCGGCGAGGGCGCCACGATCGGGCCGTTCTGCCATGTCGGGCCAAATGTAAAGATCGGCGCGAACTGCAAGCTGCTGGCTCAGGTGACAATCGCGGGGCACACCACGATTGGCGATGGATGTGTGATCCATCCCGGCGCCGTGCTTGGAGGTCCGCCGCAGGACCTCGGCTACCGCAGCGAACCGCACCAGTTGATCGTTGGTGACGGATGCACCATTCGCGAAAGTGTCACGATGAACATCGGCACGACCAAGGGCGGAGGGACGACGCGCGTCGGCGCGCGCGGCTTCTTCATGGCCTACAGCCACGTCGGGCACGACTGCATCGTCGGTGACGATGCAATTTTTGCCAACTCGGCGACGCTCGGCGGTCACTGCCTGGTCGGCGACGCCGTCTATATCGGCGGATTGACGGCGGTGCACCAGTTCGTCCGCATCGGTTCGCAGTCGATGGTTGCCGGTATGACCGGCGTGCGCGGCGATGTGATTCCATACGGCTTCGCCACCGGCCAGCACGCGCATCTGGAAGGCCTTAACGTCATCGGCATGCGCCGGCGGAAATTCACGCGAGAACGGCTGCATAAGCTGCGAAGCTTTTATAACGACTTGTTCTACGGCGACGGTACGTTCGAAGCGCGCCTGGCCTCGGTCGAGGCACGCAGAGCTGACGATCCCGCAATTGCGGAGATTCTCGATTTCATTGCCGCGGACGACAAGCGGCCTCTGTGCAATGTTGAACGGCATGGCCGTCAGCTAACCTGATGCAGGCGGATATGCAGGACTTGCAACCGCAACTCACGTCACCCGTCGGCCTGATTGCTGGCTCCGGTACGTTGCCTTTCGCGGTCGCAGACTCGCTCGCCGCGCAGGGGATCGGCGCGGTGCTATTTGCACTGAATGGATTTTGCGATCCGGTGCGCGTGCGCGCCTATCGGCACCGGTGGATTGCTATCGGCAAAGCTGGCGCAATAGTACGAGGCTTGCGTGAAGAACGTTGCCGCGACGTCGTGTTCATCGGTGGGCTGATACGACCGGCGTTGTCGGAGATCAGGCTCGACCTGAAGACGTTGCTGATCATCCCGAAACTAATCGCGGCATTTCGCGGCGGAGACAATCATCTGCTGACCGGCGTCGCCCGCATCTTTGAAGACAATGGTTTTCGCATGCGCGGGATTGCCGAGGTCGCGCCCGATCTGCTGATGCCGAAGGGGGCGATGACGCGCGCGACGCCGGACAAGAGCGAAGCCGGCGATATCGCCAAGGGCTTTGAAGCGCTGCGTGCCATGAGCCCGTTCGATACGGGACAGGCAGCCGTGGTGATCGACGGCCATGTGGTCGCCATCGAAGACATTGCGGGCACCGACGCGTTGCTTGCGCGTGTGGCGCAGTTGCGTCGCGAGGGGCGCATCCGCGCGAAGCCTGGTCGAGGCGTTCTGGTGAAAGCGCCGAAGACAACGCAGGATTTGCGGTTCGATCTGCCGGCGCTTGGCGCCAGGACAATCGAAGGCGTTGTTGCAGCGAAGCTCGCCGGCATTGCCATCGTCGCGGGACAAAGCATCGTTGCGGAACCGCAGGCGCTGGTTGAGGCGGCCGATGCGGCCGGGGTCTTTGTGACGGGCATCCCGGGGTGAGCAGCGGGCCAACAATCTTCGTCGTTGCGACCGAAGAATCCGGCGACCGGCTTGGCGCCAGCCTGATGAAGGAATTGCACGCACGCCTCGGTCCGGACGTCCGTTTTCTCGGCGTCGGGGGAGACGGAATGCAGCGGGAGGGACTGACGTCCCTGTTTCCGATTTCCGAGCTGTCGATCATGGGTGTCGTTGCCGTCGCACGGCAATTGCCGATGATCCTGCGCCGCATCCGCGAAACCACCGAAGCGGTACTTGCGGCAAAGCCCGATGTCCTCGTCATTATCGATAGCCCGGATTTTACGCAACGTGTCGCGCGCCGGGTTCGGCGGCGCGATCCGTCCATCCCGATCGTCAATTATGTCTCGCCAACGGTGTGGGCGTGGCGTCCGGGCCGCGCCAAGGCGATGCGCAAATACATCGACCATGTGCTGGCGCTCCTGCCGTTCGAGCCGCAGGCGCATCGCGATCTCGGTGGACCCCCATGCACCTACGTTGGCCATCCGTTGTTTCAGGATCGCTCAGAGCTCCGGCCTTCGATGGAAGAGGCGAAGCGCCGTGCCGCGTCGCCGCCGATCCTGCTGGTGTTGCCGGGCAGCCGCCGCGGGGAAGTTCGATATCACGCTGGAGCCATTGGCGAGACGTTAGCGCGCCTGCACGGCGAAGGCATAGCCTTCGAGCCTGTCTTGCCGACCGTCCCGCATGTGCATGATCTCGTCGTGGAAGCCGTGAAGGACTGGCCGGTAAAGCCCCGGATCGCGACCGGCGACGCTGAAAAGCGCGCCGCGTTCCGTATCGCTCACGCGGCCCTCGCAAAATCGGGCACGGTGACGCTCGAACTCGCCATTGCCGGCGTACCGATGATTACCGGCTACAGGGGTACGGCAATCGAGGCCTTCATCGCGCAGCGGGTGGTGAAAGCGTTCTCGGTGATCCTGCCGAACCTGATCGTCGGCGAGGCCGTGATTCCCGAGTATATACAAGACGAGTGGACGCCCGAGCGGCTTGTGCCGGCGCTGCGCGATGTGTTGACGGATACGCCACTGCGGCGGCGGCAGATCGATGCATTCGGAAAGCTCGATGGGATCATGTCAACGGGCGACCGCTCGCCCAGCGAGCGCGCGGCCGACATTGTCGTTGCACACATGTCCCGCAAACGCTGATTCACGCTGCTAGAACAAAAAACGGCCGGTGCAAGCACCGGCCGTTCCGTTGTTATTGTCTGGCGCCGCTTACTTGCGCTTCGCGACGTCAACGTAGTCGCGCTGTGCCGCTCCCGTATAGAGCTGGCGCGGACGTCCGATCTTCTGGCTCGGATCCTCGATCATCTCGCTCCACTGGCTGATCCAGCCGACGGTGCGGGCGACCGCGAACAGCACGGTGAACATCGAGGTCGGGAAGCCCATCGCCTTCAGCGTGATGCCCGAATAGAAGTCGACGTTCGGATAGAGCTTGCGCTGAACGAAATATTCGTCGCTCAGCGCGATCTTCTCGAGTTCCAGCGCGACTTCCAGCATCGGGTCGCCCTGATGGCCGGTCTCCTTCAGGACCTTGTGGCACATCTGCTGCATGATCTTCGCGCGCGGATCGTAGTTCTTGTAGACGCGGTGGCCGAAGCCCATCAGCCGCACCTGCGAGTTCTTGTCCTTCACCTTGGCGATGAACTCGGGAATCTTGTCAACGGTGCCGATCTCGGCCAGCATCGACAGCGCCGCTTCATTGGCGCCGCCATGCGCCGGGCCCCAGAGGCAGGCGATGCCGGCGGCGATGCAGGCGAACGGATTGGCGCCCGAGGAGCCGGCAATACGCACGGTCGATGTCGAGGCGTTCTGCTCGTGATCGGCATGCAGGATGAAGATCTTGTCGAGCGCTTCGGCGAGCACCGGATTGATCTTGTAATCTTCGCACGGCACGGCGAAGCACATGTTGAGGAAGTTCGAGGCGTAGTCGAGCGAGTTCTTCGGATAGATGAAGGGCTGGCCGACCGTATATTTGTAGGCCATCGCGGCCAGCGTCGGCACCTTGGCGATCATACGCATCGAGGCAACCATGCGCTGGTGCGGATCGTTGATGTCGGTCGAGTCGTGGTAGAACGCGGCCAGCGCGCCGACGCAGCCGACCATCACGGCCATCGGATGGGCGTCGCGGCGGAAGCCCTGGAAGAAACGGGCCATCTGCTCGTGCACCATGGTATGGCGCGTCACACGCTCGTCGAAGTCTTTCTTCTGGGCGGCGGTCGGGAGCTCCCCGTAAAGCAGCAGGTAGCAGGTTTCGAGGAAGTCGCCTTTTTCGGCGAGCTGTTCGATCGGGTAGCCGCGATAGAGCAGAACGCCTTCATCGCCGTCGATATAGGTGATCTTCGACTGGCAGCTTCCCGTCGAGGTGAAGCCGGGGTCGTAGGTAAACATGCCGCTCTGGGCGTAGAGCTTGCTGATGTCCACGACGTCGGGACCGACGGTCCCGCTCATAACCGGAAAGTCATAGCTCTTGTCACCGACGTTGAGCTTCACGGTCTTCGAGCTTTTTGCGTCCATCGTCATGTCCCCGATCAGAACGTTATGAGGGCAGGCGGGTCTGACGGCCAACGGGCGTGGCGAGGAGGCCCAGCGAGCGGTTAGGAATGTTCCGCGAATGCGTACCGCATTGCCGTTTGCGCTGCAAGATAGCCAAAGTTCCAATCACCTGAGGATCAGGCAACGGCCTGATCCTGCAAGCGCGCCAGGCATTCGTCGCGCCCCAGCACGTCGAGCACGTCGAAAATGCCAGGCGAGGTCGTCCGGCCGGTCAGCGCCACCCGGAGCGGCTGCGCGACCGCCCCGAGCTTGTGCCCATTTTGCTCGGCAAAGGCCCGGACGGCCGCTTCGGCGGTCTGTCCGGACCACGGCTCGACCGTTTTCAGCACAGCCGCGAGCTGGCCGATCAGCTTCCGTGTATCGTCCGTCAACAACGCCTCGGCCTTCGGCTCCAGTGGCAGCGGCCGGTCGGCGAAAAGGAAGGCGGCGCCGTCGATCAATTCCAGCAGCGTCTTGGCGCGCTCCTTGATCCCCGGCATCGCCTTTAAAAGCTGAGCACGGGTGGTGGTGTTGAGTTTGGCCTTCAAAGTTGCGCCAGACGGAATGTAGTCCAGCACCTGCTCGAAGGCGTCCACGAGCGCCGCATCGTCGCTGTTGCGGATGTAGATGCCGTTGAGATTTTCCAGCTTGGCGAAATCGAACCGCGCTGCGGAGCGGCCGATCGCCGGCAGGTCGAACGCGTCGATCATCTCCTGCGTCGTGAAAACCTCCTGATCGCCATGGCTCCAGCCGAGCCGGACCAGGTAGTTGCGCAGTGCCGCTGGCAGATAGCCCATGGCTCGGTAGGCATCGACGCCGAGCGCGCCGTGGCGCTTCGACAGCTTCGAGCCGTCCGGTCCATGAATCAGGGGGATGTGCGCCATCACCGGCACCGTCCAGCCGAGCGCGTCATAGATTTGTTTCTGGCGCGCGGCGTTTGTCAGGTGATCGTCGCCACGGACGACATGGGTGACCTCCATGTCGTGATCGTCAACGACGACCGCGAGCATATAGGTCGGGTTGCCGTCCGAGCGCAGCAGCACGAGATCGTCGAGATTCTCGTTCTGCCAGACCACGCGGCCCTGCACCTGATCCTCGATCACGGTCTCGCCTTCGAGCGGCGCCTTGAGGCGGATCACCGGCTTGACGCCGGCAGGGGCTTCGGACGGATCGCGGTCGCGCCACAGGCCGTTGTAGAGGCGCGTCTTGCCCTCGGCGCGGGCTTTCTCGCGCATGGCGGTAAGCTCATCGGCGCTGGCATAGCAGTGGTATGCCTTGCCTGCCGCGAGCAATTGCTCGGCGATCTCGCGGTGGCGCGCGGCGCGGCTGTACTGGTAAACGACGTCGCCGTCCCAACTGAGGCCGAGCCATTTCAGGCCGTCAATGATCGCGGCGATCGCGGGCTCCGTCGAGCGCTCGCGGTCGGTGTCCTCGATCCGCAACAGCATCTTGCCGCCGAAGCGGCGCGCATAGAGCCAGTTGAACAGTGCGGTGCGTCCGCCTCCGATGTGGAGGAAGCCGGTCGGCGATGGGGCAAAGCGGGTAACGACAGGTGGGGTCATCGTGCGGGCAAAAAGAGCATGGAAAAGCGCTGCGGTTGCGCCGGGGGTGTATATCAGTTACCGCGCATAACTAAAGCATTCCTTGCAGGGCGTGGGCTTGGCTCTATGGCCCGGATTTGGCAAACAGATTGCCGATTCAAGCGGGCCGCTGATTCAAGGCGAGCAGGACATTCGAGCAGGACACCAGAGATGGCGACGGAAGAGACTGGCGTTGTAGAGGCGGGGCGCGATTTCATTCGCGACATCATTGCGGCCGACCTTGACGCCGGAAAGCACGCCCAGATCGTGACCCGGTTCCCGCCGGAGCCGAACGGCTATCTGCATATCGGTCACGCCAAGTCGATCGCGCTGAACTTCGGCATCGCGCAGGAGTTCGCGGGCAAGTGCCATCTGCGCTTCGACGATACCAATCCGACCAAAGAAGAGCAGGAGTACATCGACTCGATCCAGAAGGACGTGAATTGGCTCGGCTTCGATTGGGGCAAGAACCTGTTCTATGCCTCGGACTACTTCGACAAGCTGTACGAATGGGCCGAGATCCTGATCAAGAATGGCGACGCCTATGTCGACGACCAGACCCAGGATGAAATTCGCCTGACCCGCGGCACGCTGACCGAGCCTGGCCGCAACAGTCCGTTCCGCGATCGATCGGTCGACGAGAATCTCGACCTGTTCCGGCGCATGAAGGCGGGTGAATTTCCGAACGGCACGCGGGTTCTGCGCGCCAAGATCGACATGACCTCCGGCAACATCAACCTGCGCGATCCGGTGCTGTATCGCATTCTGCACGCACACCATCCGCGCACCGGCACCAAATGGTCGATCTATCCGAGCTACGACTACGCGCACGGCCAGTCTGACGCGATCGAGGGAATCACGCATTCGATCTGCACGCTCGAATTCGAAGACCATCGGCCGCTCTACGAATGGCTGCTGTCGAAGCTGCCGGTGCCGTCGACGCCGCGCCAGTACGAGTTCGCGCGGCTGAATCTGACCTACACACTGCTGTCGAAACGGGTGCTGACCGAGCTTGTGCGTGGCGGCCACGTCTCCGGCTGGGACGATCCGCGCATGCCGAGCATCGCGGGTTTGCGACGTCGCGGCGTGCCGCCTGCCGCCATCCGCGATTTCGTCAAGCGCATCGGTGTGGCGAAGGCCAACAGCGTTGTCGATGTCAACATGTTGGAGTTCTCGATCCGTGAGGTGCTGAACAAAACAGCCCAGCGGCGGCTGGCCGTATTGCGGCCGCTGAAAGTCGTGATCGAGAATTATCCGGAAGGCGAGAGCGAAGAGCTCGACGCGATCAATCATCCCGACGATCCGGCCGCCGGTACGCGCAAGATCACCTTCTCACGCGAGCTCTATATCGAGCAGGACGACTTCATGGAGACCCCTCCGAAGAAGTTCTTCCGGCTGTCGCCCGGCACCGAGGTGCGGCTGCGCTATGCCTACTTCATCAAATGCACGAACGTCGTGAAGGATGCGGCGGGCAACGTCGTAGAGCTTCGGTGTACCTACGATCCCGCGACCAAGGGTGGCAACGCGCCGGATGGCCGCAAGGTCAAGGCGACCATGCACTGGCTGTCGGCGTCGCATTCGGTGCGGGCGGAAATCCGCGTCTACAATCCG
>JBEIPX010000419.1:0-3131 GCA_040376815.1 Bradyrhizobiaceae bacterium | reverse complement strand
TTGATCGCGGTCGCGCAGAGCGGCGGCCTCGAGCTGCATCCGTGGAATTGCGCACCGGATGAGCCCACCGTGCCGGGGCGCTTGATCTTCGATCTCGATCCCGCGCCGGGCCTTTCGTTCGAGGACGTGATCGCCACCGCGAAGGAAATGAAAGAGCGGCTGGAAGCCTGCGGTCTCGTCACGTTCTGCAAGACCACCGGCGGCAAGGGCCTGCATGTGGTGACGCCGATCTCGCACACCGCGCGCGATCGCGTGACATGGCCGCAGGCCAAGGCTTTCGCGCAAACCGTCTGCGCGCAGATGGCCGCTGACAGTCCCGACCGCTACCTGATCAAGATGTCGAAAGCCGAGCGCAAGGGAAAGATCTTCCTCGACTACCTGCGCAACGACCGCAAGTCGACGGCGGTCGGCCCGCTGTCGCCGCGCGCGCGCGACGGCGCCACCGTGTCGATGCCGATCGCCTGGACGCTGGTGAAGAAGGGCCTCGACCCGAAGACGTACACGCTGCGCACCGCGCCCGCATTGCTGCGCAAGAGCAAGCCGTGGCCGGACTATGCCAAGGCCGCCGTGTCGCTGAAAGCGGCGATCAGGAAACTCACGTAGCTGACGGCAGTCGCCACAACACACCATTCGTCACACGCGGGCTCGACCCGCGTGTCCATCTTCCTTGAAAAATGGATTGCCGGGTCAAGCCCGGCAATGACGATGAGCCTAAACAAAAACGGCGGCTCACCGAGCCGCCGTTTTGATTCCGTAGCGGCTATCGGCCGCGCGCCAATCGTGACAGTTAGAAGCCGTCTTACTCCGCCGCCATCTTGAGGTCGGGCGCTGCCGCCTTGACGTCGGCGTCGACGTGGCTCTCGTACTTCTCGAAGTTCTTCTGGAACATGCCGACGAGCTTGCGCGCGGTGACGTCGAACTCGGCCTTGTCCTTCCAGGTGTTGACCGGATTGAGAATCTCGGTCGGCACGCCCGGCAGCGCGGTCGGCACTGCGAAGCCGAAATACTTGTCGGTGCGGAATTCGACATTGCGCAGCGAGCCGTTGAGCGCAGCAGTGAGCAGCGCGCGCGTCACCTTGATCGGCATGCGATGGCCGGTGCCGTACTTGCCGCCGGTCCAGCCGGTGTTCACCAGCCAGCAGTCGACGTTGTGCTTGGCGATCAGGTCGCGCAGCAGCTTGCCGTATTCGGACGGATGCAGCGGCAGGAACGGCGAGCCGAAGCAGGTCGAGAACTCGGGCTCCGGATCGTTGCCGAGGCCGCGCTCGGTGCCCGCGACCTTGGCGGTGTAGCCGGAGATGAAGTGATACATCGCCTGCGCCGGCGTGAGCTTCGCGATCGGCGGCAGCACGCCGAACGCGTCGGCGGCGAGCATCACCAGATTCTTCGGATGACCGGCACGGCCGGTGCGCGAGGCGTTCGGGATGAAGTCGAGCGGATAGGCCGAGCGCGTGTTCTCGGTCTTCGAGCCGTCGTCGAAATCCGGCACGCGGGTATGCGGATCGAGCACGACGTTTTCGAGCACCGCGCCGTAGCGTGTCGAGGCCGCGAAGATTTCCGGCTCGGCTTCCTGCGAGAGCTTGATGGTTTTGGCGTAGCAGCCGCCTTCGAAATTGAAGATGCCGTCCTTGCCCCAGCCGGTCTCGTCGTCGCCGATCAGCGTGCGGTTCGGGTCGGCGGAGAGCGTGGTCTTGCCGGTGCCGGAGAGGCCGAAGAAGATGGCTGAGTCGCCATCCGGGCCGACGTTGGCCGAGCAGTGCATCGACATGACGCCCTTCTGCGGCAGGTAGTAGTTGAGCGTCGTGAACACGCTCTTCTTCATTTCGCCGGCGTACTGCGAGCCGCCGATCAGCACGATCTTGCGGTTGAAGTCGATGCCGACGACGTTCTCGGACTTGCAGCCGTGGCGCTTCGGGTCGGCCTTGAACGAGACGAGATCGATGATCGTCATTTCCGGGATGAACGATGCGAGCTCGGCGAGCTCCGGGCGGATCAGCATCGTGCGGATGAACAGCGAGTGCCACGCGAGTTCGGTGAAGACACGAACCTTGATGCGGTTCTCGGGGTCGGCGCCGCCGTAGAGGTCCTGCGCGAACAGGTTCTTGCCTTCGGCGTGCTTGAGGAAATCCTGATAGAGCGTTTCGAACTGCTCGGCGGTGATCGACTGGTTGTTGCCCCACCACATGGTCTTGTCGGTGTGGACGTCGCGGACGGTGAACTTGTCCTTCGGGCTGCGGCCGGTGAAGACGCCGGTTTCCGCGCACAGCGCGCCGCCGTCGGTCAGCTCGGCTTCGTTGTTCTTGAGAGCATGCTCGTAGAGCGCGGAGGTGCCGAGATTCCAGTTCACCTGTTTGAGATTTTTTAAGCCGAATTTATCGGCGCCATAGGCACCGTTGCGCACGCCCGTCTCTTTCACGGAAATCTCCTCCTAAGGAAGCCTCGGGCCCACTCGCGCATTCAGCCCCGACCAATGCGCTTTCGCCCGCGGTTGGCCGTGGATTATATCCCTCCGGCCCCGGTGGGGCGATCTAATAGTGGGCAACGCCCCGCTTGCCAAGCGGCTCCATCAAGTTTTGGTTGATGCCGCCCGCCGTGCGTTCCCGGCTGCGAAAACGCGGAAAATGCCCGATCTAGAAGGGTTTCCGGCGCAGGGTTGATGCATCAGCAATCAGCCCGTTATGCATCGGGACTGCTGCGCCGCACAATGGATTGCAGAGCTCAGCGCGCCGCGCCCTCGCCGATCACCACAAACGGACCCCAGAACGCGGGATAGGCATTTTTCGGCTCACGCGGATCGCTGAGATGGTCGAGCATCGCCGCCCGCAGCGCTCCGGCCCGGCCGAGCGTCGGGTCCGCCTGCAGCTTGTCGAACGTCGCGGTCGCAAGCCGGGTCGCCGCCGCTGAGTCGACGGCCCAGTGCGAAACCAGCAGCGCCCGCGCACCGGCATAGAAGAACGAGCGCGCGAGACCCGAGAGCGCCTCCGCGCCCGGCTTGTCGCCGGCGATGGTGTTGCAGGCCGAGAGCACGACCCAGTCCGCGTTTAGCTTGAGCTGCGCAACCTCGCTCGCCGTCAGCAGACCGTCGTCGAGATCGGTCGGCTTGCCAGGAATGGTCAGCGCCAGCGACGGTT
>JBEIPX010000491.1:0-2562 GCA_040376815.1 Bradyrhizobiaceae bacterium | reverse complement strand
GGACAGACAGCGGCAGGACCGCGAGCGTGCCGGCCCGGAACGGTTCCGCAATCAGTGTCGTGACGATCTCATGCCGCAGTATGAAGACGCCGAGCGTTGCGGGTGCGAGTACCGCGAGCAGCAGCGCGCCGTTGTCGGCGAGCTGGCGCATGGCGGCGGCGCTGCCGTTCTCCTCCATGCGTTTCACCGCGATCGGATAGGTCGCGACGGTGACAAGCATCGCCGCCATGGCGGAAGCTCGCTGGCCGAGGCCGTAGCCGACGGCAAACACGCCGGCCGCCGCGACGCCGAGGACATCGTTGACGATAAATCGTGGCGCATTGAGCCCGATCCAGCTCAAGCCGCCGCCGATTACGAGCGGAAGGCCGTAGTGCAGCGCTTGACGGATCGTCTCGCGATCGACCGGCAGCAAGCGTGTGCCGTAGGCAAGCCGCGGCAGCACCACGATGACCGCCACGGCTTGCGCGATCGCGTATCCAAAGAGCGGATACTCGGGCGCGGGTCCGATCGTCTTGATCATGATCCAGCCCAGCACGAATCCGGCGGCTGGTCCGACGATCTGTTGCACCGAGTAGATGCCGATCTGCTGGGACGTACGCGCCCGCTCGCTGACGTAGAGACTCAGCGCCCGAGTGATGACGTAGAGGACTGTTGCTGCGATCAGCGGCGTGCCGGCGTCAGGCGCAACGATCCAGAGCAGGATGGCGACTGCGATCAGGCTTTGCGCGATGATCGACAACAGCAGGATGGCATTCTCGGTCCGATAGAACCGGTTCGGATCGTCGCTTCCGCGGTGGCGGCTGAAGAAGCGCAAAGCATACTGCGACCACCATGCCAGAAAGACGACCTGAAGCAGTTCGTGCATCGCTGTGATGAGCGTGATGACGCCGACTGCGTGCGCATCGATCAGATGCGTCCACGCGACCATGGCGATCAGCTGGACGGCCGGTCCGATCACCTGCGCCGGCAGATAGAGCAGGGAATGCCTGAGGATCATCGGTCAGGCTCCCAGCCATTGAACTGCGCGGGAAGGCAGGAGCCGCCGGATTGCGAAGAGCGCAGCCAACACAACCGACACCGTAATCAAGGCTGTGACCAACGCGGCTGCAAGACCGGCCGCTCCGCCGAGCGACGTGTGATCGCGCAGCGCCATGATGATGAGAATGTGCCAGAGGTAGATGAAGTAGCTGCCGGAGCCGATGCTGGCGAGCAGCGGCAGATCCTGTTTCAGCGCCAGCAGCACCAGCGCGAGCAGCACCGCATACAGACCGAAAGCCGGCGAGTCGTAGGGCGCCGCATCGCCGACGTTGCCGATCCGCACCGCTGCATACACCAGAAACGCCGCGGAAGCTGCGCCGGCCAGGATCGGAAGAAGGCCTTTAAGCATCCGATCGGCGCGGACAAGGCCGGCGATCGCGCCGATCGCCATGAAGGCGAACCAGAACGGGATATCGCGCAGCCGCGCTTCCTCGATCAGTGCATCCGGTACGCTGTTCCGCGCCAGCAGAGGATCGAGATAGCTGCCCGCGACGATGCCGAAGGCGGCTGCGATCATAAGCGCCGCGCAGAGATGCCGGGTTGCTGTCAGCGGGTCGAACAGCCTGAACAGCAGCCACAGCAGGGCCGTGCAACCGATATAGACGGGGACGTAGTAGTAGACGAACACATAGCCGAGCCCGTAGCGCGCCAGCGTCACCCAGAGCCGATGATCCATCGCGTCATTGTGGGCGGCCATGTATGCGTAAGCTGCGACGAACGCGATCGTATAGGGAATGAGAGCCGCGCCGATCCGCCGGGCCAACGGCACGCGACCGGTGAAGCCAGTCAGATAGCCACTGACGAACAGGAACAGCGGAACCGCTGGCCGCAAGGCCGCGTCCGCCAGCGTTTCCACTCCGCTGAACGGCTGCCGCAGGGAGTGGATGCCGATCACCATCAGGATCGCGAGGCCGCGTACGCTGTCGATGGCACCGTCCCGTGTGGCTGCGATTGCTGGCGCACTGACCGGGATTTGTCCCGTGGTTACGGTTTGCAGGCTCATCGTCCACCGCTCCGAGGCACGAAGGCGGGCGAGGGGTCACCGGCGCGTTTGCGGTCAACGAGCGCATAGAGCGCGTAGCGGAGCGGAGTTTCGAAGAAGCGGCAGGAGAGATAGCTCGCTCCCGCCAGAACCAGCAACGCAAGCGGGACCAGTGCGAGTTTATCGACTGGCACGTAGCGGCCGAGGATCGATAGAGCGACGGTCGCGACCGGCACATGCAGCATGTAGACAGAATAGGTGTAATCCGACCATCGATCGAAGCCGAACCACGTGAAGACCGACCGGTGCTGAGTGAGATCAAGCCGCAGCGCGAGGATGACGATCGCATAGACCATCATCAGCTGGGCCGTCGCTGGAAGCGTAAATCCGAGAGCGAGGAAAATCAGCAGCACCGGCATCATGGGCAGTTTCAGGTGAGGTTGACTGCCGATCACGTCGCGATAGCGGTACAGCACAATGCCGAACATGAAGCTCGGCAGCGCCCGCGCTGCGCCGCCATGGTTGATCCATTCGGTCCATGG
>JBEIPX010000453.1:0-2867 GCA_040376815.1 Bradyrhizobiaceae bacterium | reverse complement strand
AGAGCGCACTGTCGACGCAGTTCGCGCGCGCAATGTCCGACAAGTGGAGCGGCGTGCGCATGCGCACCGGAGTTGGCGGTTCGCCCTTGCTGGCGGACGCACTGGTGTGGCTGGAGTGCAAATCATACGCGAAGTATGACGGCGGCGATCACGTCATCATCGTCGGTGAAGTGCTGTCACTGACCGCCAAGCCCGGTGCTGACACACGGCCGCTCGTCTTCTTTGGCGGCAAGTATCGTCAGCTCGATACCGGGCCGGCGATCCCGACGCCGTCGGACGCGGACCTCTGGCTGCATGGATGGTGAGGCCGCTGGCTGCTGATGGTGAACGGAATCGGGGGGTCGTTCGGCTTCGGTAGCCGATAACCGCGGGGAATAATCTTCGCCAAATCGATCCCCAGTCAGTGGAATATTTTTCTCTGAAATCGACGATTTGGACGATATTTTTTAGTTTTCGGGCCTTATGGACCCTGTTTCGGGGAATGCTTACACCAGACTCCATATTAATGGCTCTCGGAGCCGGAGAAGCTGGTTATGCCCGATCTTTCGATCCTGTCCGGATTTGCCATCGGCCTCGCGTTCGGCGTCGTCGGCCTGTTGAGCGGTTTCTGCCTGCTAAGCAGTCTGCGCGACTGGTGGACGAAAGACGACAGCCGCAAGATCCGCAGCTACGCGCTCGCGCTCGCGGTTGCGATCCTTGGTGCGCAGCTCATCGGCGGCGCCGGCATCGTCGATATCGGCAAGTCGCTCTATCTTCAGCCTTCGTTCTCAGCGCCGCTGATCTTCATCGGCGGACTCCTGTTCGGCCTCGGCATGGTGCTGTCGAACGGCTGCGCCTCGCGCGCGCTGGTTCTGCTCGGCAAGGGCAATATCCGCTCGCTGGTCGTTCTGGTGGTCATCGCCGTGGTGGCCCAGATGACATTAAAGGGCTTGCTTGCGCCCGCGCGCCTCGCGTTCCTGCAATGGACGCAGATCGCGCCGGGTGCGGTGTCCGTTCCGGCATTCCTGTCGACGCTTGGCTTCACTGAGACGGCTGCACGCATCGCCGCGACGCTGGTCGCGAGCGGCGCGCTGTTCGTCTTCGCCTTTTCCAATCAGCAGTTCCGCAAGGCGTATGGTCAGATCGCCGCCGGCTTCGCTGTCGGCCTGCTCGTGTCGGCCGGCTGGCTTGCCACCGGCTGGCTCGGCGCCGACGAGTTCAATCCGATCCCGGTAACGTCGCTGACGTTCGTTTCGCCGGTCGCCGACTCGCTCCAGTACGTGATGCTGTCGACGGGCCTGAGCCTGAACTTCGGCATCGCGCTCGTGTCGGGCGTGATCGTCGGCAGCTTGCTGACGTCGGTGCTCACGGGCCGCTTCGAGCTCGAAGGCTACACCTCGGCCAGTCACACGGCCCGCTCCATCGGTGGCGCGGCGCTGATGGGTGCCGGTGGTGCGATGGCCTATGGCTGCACGGTCGGGCAGGGCCTGACCGGATTGTCGACGCTGGCGTTCCCGTCGCTGATCGCGGTTGCGGGGATCATCACCGGCGCGGCGTTCGGCATTCGCCGCGTCGTCGTCGTTCCGGCATTCGCGGCCCGCTGATACAAATCCCGCTACTTCGAGTGACGGGCCTTGCCGAGCAGGCTGGCCCATCCGCGCTGAACAAGCTCGCGCGGTGATCCATCGACCAGCACGGCAATTCCGATCCGCGCGCCGATGATCATGCCGCCGACCGCGAGCGGCCACGATAGCGCCAGCATCGAACCCGCCGTGATGCCCTGGCCGATGGTGCAGCCGCCGGCCAGAATGCCGCCGAATCCCATCAGCGTTGCGCCGAGCAGATGCCGCCGCATCTCGTGGTCATCGTCGAACGCTTCCCAGCGAAACTCGTCGGCATTCTTCGCAGCCAGCCACGATCCGATCACGACGCCGAACACGCTGCCGACGCCGAAGTCCGCGAAGCTCGTGGCGTTCATCAGTCCGGCGTAGAGTGCCTTGCCGATGGTCGAGACGAAGGTGAGACTTTGCGGGCGTGACGGCCCGCTGAAGTCGTCGCTGAACGACGTCGTCACAATCCATCCTGCAACGACGGCAATGCCCAGGACAAACCCCGCAGACAACAGCCGCGGCGTGCGCCGGAGCCTGCGGTCGCCCAGCGCCAGCCAGCAAAGCCCTGCGCCGGCCAAGAGCGCAATCACGACGCGCATGTCGAAACCGAATGCCCGTGACACCAACGTCGCTCCATCGGAGCGAGCTCCATCCGGCATGGCGATCGCGAAACTTTCCAGAAATCCGATCCGAAATCCGGCGAGGGCGCCCCGCAGCGTCGCGTAGGCGGCTGCGCCGAGGACGAGGACCACGATCAGACTGCGCAGATCGCCTGCGCCGAGCCGGATGAGTGAGCCAAATCCGCAGGTGCCGACCATCGCCATTCCGAGGCCAAACAGAACGCTGCCGATCACGATGGCGGCGATAGGCAATGCCGTGGGCACGTAAGGGGATAGCTCGGGATTGAAATAGCCGCCGATGATCAGCGCCTGCGTGCCAAGGATCGCAATGCCGAGTGCGAGACCGAAGATGCGCAGGCGGCGGCTGTCGCCACCCGCGACGACATCCTCGATGGCTCCGAACGAACAAAGCTTCGCATGGCGCACGGCAAAGCCAGCGGCCGCGCCGATCAAAAGGCCACTGAGGGCCGGCAGCCATGCAGACACGTTCTGCAAGCGTATCTCCCGGGCTATCGCGGAGCTATCCGGTAAGCACCGGCGTCTCCGTTCTTGTCGTTATGCGACAGTTATTTCTTGGCGGCCTGTGTTTCCGGCGCACAGAAGATATCGTAGACGACCGAGATCACCCGGCGCACATCGTCGTTGGCAAGGCTGTAGT
>JBEIPX010000315.1:0-4263 GCA_040376815.1 Bradyrhizobiaceae bacterium | reverse complement strand
GCTGGCGCTGACCGCATAGTTCGGCAAGGAGCTGCCGGTCATCACCAACGGTCTGATCTGGCGCATCGATTCGGACCGGCCCGATCCCACGACCGGACAGTTCAGGATGATCCGCGAGGAGCGCTCGCCGACGCCGAACATCGTGTTGCCGCCGGGCGGCTACGTGGTGCACGCCGCGCTCGGTCTCGTCAGCGCGGTGCGGCCGGTGACGCTGAAGCAGGAAACGATCCGCGAGGCGTTCGAACTTCCGGCCGGCGGCCTGCGCATCGAGGGGCGCGTCGGCACCACGCGCATTCCGCAAGGCCAGATCACGTTCAACATCTTCAAGGGCAGCCAGTTCGAAGTCGGTGAGCGCGCACCGGTCGCCTCGAACATTCCCGCTGCCGACGTGGTGCTGCTGCCCGAGGGCACCTACTACATCATCTCGAACTACGGCGATGCCAACTCGGTGGTGCGCTCCGACATTCGCGTTGCCGCCGGCAAGCTCACCGACGTCACCGTCACGCATCGCGCGGCGGTGATCACCCTGAAGCTCGTCAGCGATCGCGGCGGCGAGGCGCTCGCCAACACCGCATGGTCGGTAATCACGCCGGGCGGCGACGTCATCAAGGAATCGACTGGCGCGTTTCCGCGCGTCGTGCTGTCGGAAGGCGAGTATCGCGCGATCGCGCGTAACGAAGGCAAGACGTTCGAGCGCGGCTTCAACGTCGTCAACGGCGTCGACGGCGAGATCGTCGTCACCGCGAAATAGAACTCCGAAACAAAACCGTCGTAGTTTCCAATCCGCTTCCTGTTCAGTCCGGCGCTGCCGGCGCAGGAGCTTGCCGCGCTATCCGCGCAATTCGCGGACGAACCCGGCAACCGCGGCGCCAATGTCGTCCGGCGAGTCTTCCTGAATGAAGTGGGTGCCCTTGACGGTGATCTCGCGCTGGTTCGGCCAGGCGCGGCAAACCTCGCGCTGACGGCCGACGAGGATTGAGCCCGGATCGGCATTGACGAAGAGCTTCGGCACGTCGCTCGTGGCGAGCCAGGCGCTGTAGTCCTCGACGACCTTCACCACGTCCGCCGGCTCGCCTTCGACCGGAATCTGCCGCGGCCAGGTGAGTGTCGGCCGGCGATCCTCGCCGGGATTGGCGAACGGTTGGCGATACACCGCCATCTCCTCGTCGGTCATCTTGCGCAGCACCGATCCCGGCAGCACGCGCTCGACGAAGATGTTCTTCTGGAGGATCATGTCCTCGCCGCCCTCCGAGCGAAAACCCTGGAACGCGCGCCGCGCGTTCTCCGGCCAGTCCGCCCACGTCACCGGCGTGACGATGCCTTCCATGTAGGCGATACCCTGCACCCGGTCGCGATGCTGGTTGGCCCAGTCGAAGCCGAGCGCCGAACCCCAGTCGTGGATGACGAAGATCACCTTGTCGCCGAGATCGAGCTGATCCCAGAGCGCGAACAGATACTCGCGCTGTTCGGCATAGGTGTAGCGGCCGGGGCCGGAGGCTTCGAGCTTGTCGGATGAGCCCATGCCGATGAGGTCGCAGGCGATCAGGCGCCCGAGCCCCTGGCAGTGGGGCATGATGTTGCGCCACAGGTAGGACGATGTCGGATTGCCGTGCTGGAACACGATGGCATCGCCTTTACCCTCGTCGATGTAGGCCATGCGCCGGCCCTTGACGGTGGCGAACTTCTTGTCGGCGAAGGGGGCGGCTGCGATCGGCATGGCTTTTTCCAGCGCTCGTTGTTGTCATGTGGCGCATGCAGCGCACATTGCGGACGTCATCATATCCGGATCGGCTCAACCGGCAATCGTTGCGAGATCCGAAAGCGCCTTGATCCGGTAGTCCGGATCGAAGCCCATCGTCTCGTTGCGCATGCGCTGCGCCTTGAACATGGCGAGCGCGCCGACCTTGCTCTTGTCCCTGAATTCGGCGGCGAGTGCATCCGCGGTGACGCGCTCGATCCATGCGACGGTGAGGCCGAACGCTTTCGCGCCCGAGACGTCGAAGCCGTTAGAGGAGACGAACAGCGTTTCGTCCGGTTTCACGCCGAGCTGTGTTTCGATGAGCTGGTAGGTTTGCGGCGACGGCTTGAAGGTGCGGCAGGCATCGACGCTGATGGTCGCGTCGAGGATCGTGCCGAGGCCGGTGTTCTGCACCAGCGCGTTCAGCATCTGCGAACTGCCGTTCGAGAGGATCGCGAGCTTCTTGCCTTTGAGCGCGCCGAGCGCCACCAGCGCGTCCGGATAGAGATCGAGGTGGCGGTACTTCTCCATGATCCGCGCGAACGCGGCGTCATCGTATGCGAGCCCGAGGTTGTCGAGCGTGTAGGCAAGGGACTGCCGGGTGACGGTCTCGAAACTCTCGTAGCGCTGCATCAGCGAGCGCAGCCAGGTGTACTCGAGCTGCTTCAGCCGCCAGATCTGCGTGATGACTTCGCCGTAGCCGGGGAAGGTCTCTTCGGTGATCGCCGCGACCGACTGGATGTCGTAGAGCGTTCCGTATGCGTCGAAGACGACAGCTTTGATGGGCATGCGATAACTCCCTGCGTCATTGCCGGGCCGACGACAGGCTCCGCGAAGATTCTCCGCCTCATCCTGAGGAGCGCGCATCTGCGCGCGTCTCGAAGGATGAGAAAGACCTGCTGACCTCATGGTTCGAGACGCCGCTCTCGCGGCTCCTCACCATGAGAAAACAGGATTGCTTCGTCGCTCGCGCTCCTCGCAATGACGAGGTGATAGCGCTTACTTCTCCAGCCGTGCCAACAGGCTCGACGTGTCCCAGCGGCCGCCGCCCATCTTCTGCACTTCCGAATAGAACTGATCGACCAGTGCCGTGACCGGCAGGTGCGCCTTGTTGCGGCGGGCCTCGGCGATACAGATCGACAGGTCCTTGCGCATCCAGTCGACGGCGAAGCCGAAGTCGAACTTGTTCGCATTCATGGTCTTGTAGCGATTCTCCATCTGCCACGACTGCGCCGCGCCCTTGGAAATCGTCTCGATCACGGCTTCGACATCCAGGCCCGCCTTCTTGGCGAAGTGGATGCCTTCGGAGAGGCCCTGCACCAGGCCGGCGATGCAAATCTGGTTGACCATCTTGGTGAGCTGGCCGGCGCCTGCGGGGCCAAGCAGCTTGCACATGCGCGCGTAGGCGGCGATCACCGGCTCGGCGCGTTTGAACGCGGCTTCCTCGCCGCCGCACATCACGGTGAGCACGCCGTTCTCGGCACCCGCCTGGCCGCCGGATACCGGCGCGTCGATGAAGCTGAAGCCGGCTGTCTTCGAAGCCGCGTCGAGTTCGCGCGCCACTTCGGCGGATGCCGTGGTGTGATCGACGAACACCGCGCCCTTGGTCATGCCGGCGAAGGCGCCATCCGCACCGATCGTCACGGCGCGCAGGTCGTCGTCATTGCCGACGCAGCACATCACGAAGTCCTGACCGGTCGCGGCGGCCTTCGGGGTCGGGGCGGTCTTGCCCTTGAACTTGTCGGCCCAGGCCTGCGCCTTGGCGCCATTGCGGTTGTAAACCGTGACCTCATGCCCACCCTTGGCGACGAGGTGACCGGCCATCGGAAAACCCATGACGCCGAGACCGAGAAAGGCGACTTTAGCCATGACTGAAACCCTTGTTCTGAGCTGGTAGAATGATGCGGGGCGCCCGTTCCGGCGCGTTTTTGCTTGGCGAGCGGTATCTATCACACCCCGGACAGGCCTGTCCTGCCAACAATAATGTTTGCCGCATGGCGGGCGGAGCGGGAATATTCGATGCCTGTGAGATGATTTGCGCATGACCTACAAACATATGATCGGCCCGAAGACCTATCAGTTCGCCGATCTGCGCGATCTATTGGCCAAGGCAACACCGCCGCGCTCCGGCGACCGGCTGGCGGGGATCGCCGCCGAGAGCGCGGAGGAGACGGTCGCCGCGCGCATGTGCCTGGCCGATGTTCCACTGAAGCGGTTCCTCACCGAGGCGGTCGTTCCCTACGAGGACGACGAGGTGACGCGGCTGATCGTCGACAGCCATGACGCGAACGCCTTCGCGCCGGTCGCCTCGCTCACCGTCGGCGCGTTCCGCGACTGGCTGCTGTCGGATGCCGCGACGCCTGTGGTGCTGAGCGCGCTCGCCCGCGGGCTGACACCGGAGATGGTGGCCGCAGTCTCGAAGCTGATGCGCAATCAGGACCTCATTCTGGTGGCGAAGAAGTGCGAAATCGTCACGCGCCTGCGCAACACCATCGGCCTGCGCGGCCGCATGAGCGTGCGCTTGC
>JBEIPX010000116.1:0-8018 GCA_040376815.1 Bradyrhizobiaceae bacterium | reverse complement strand
GGTGGTCGCGCCTGAACTCGATCAGTCCGGCGTATCGCACTCGCTGTCGCTGAACGATCCGCTGCGGCTGCGTGAAGTCGGGCCGCGCCACTTCGCGGTGCGCGGCACGCCGACCGATTGCGTCATCATGGGCTCGCGCCACATCCTTGGCGACAAGGGACCGGACCTCGTGCTCTCCGGCGTCAACAAGGGCCGCAACGTCGCCGAAGACGTGGTCTATTCCGGCACGATCGCTGGCGCACTTGAGGGCACCATCCTCGGCATTCCGTCGTTCGCGCTGTCGCAGGAGTTCAGCATGGAGACGCGCCGCAACCCGCACTGGGATTCGGCGATAAAGTTCGGCCCCGAAGTCATCCGCAAGGTGATGAAGGCCGGCGTGCCGCGCGACACCGTGATCAACGTCAACTTTCCGGCGTGCGCGCCGGATGACGTGCAGGGCATCGCGGTGGTGCGGCAGGGCAAGCGCAACCAGGGTTTTCTCAAGATCGACAAGCGTCACGACGGCCGCGGCAATCCCTACTACTGGATCGGCTTCGAGCGCCTCGCCAATATCGATCCGCCGGGCAAGGGCACCGACCTCGCAGCGCTCGCCGCGCGCTACGTGTCGGTGACGCCGCTGCGGCTCAACCGCACCGACGACGCGTTCTCCGAAAAGCTTGTCGATATACTGAAGTAGGATTCGATCAGGCCGCGGTCACGCCGAGTGCGCCCTGAATCACCTTCGACAGCGTTTCCATCTGGAAGGGTTTTTGCAGCAGCGGCCGGTTGCGGAATTTTTCCGGCAGTCCCTGCACGCCGTAGCCGGTCGCGAACACGAACGGACGATTGCGGCCTTCGATCGCCTCCGCCACCGGCGAGATCAGCCGGCCGTTGACGTTGACGTCGAGAATGGCGAAATCGAACTCGGCGGAATTCGCAAGACGCACGGCGTCATCGATGTCGCCGGCCTCGGCGGCGATGCGGTAGCCGAGCTGTTCCAGCATGTCGACCACCATCATCCGGATCATGACCTCATCCTCGACCACAAGAGCCGAGCGCTGCGCATTCTCCGTCGTCATTTCCAGTCGTCCTTGCCCCACAAGCCGATGCTGCCGGATCAGGCTTCGACGCGAATCCTAGAACAGAACCTTGTTCCGGGCAAAAGCAATCGCGCGCGTGCTGCTTTGCAAGACGGAACCGGCTGACCTCGCAAGGGGTCCCTCGGTGATTGACAAGGCTCATCAATATCCGTCCTTGATCCGTCCTTGGACACGAGCGAATGCGCCGCCAATCGCGCGAAATTCAAGGATCGTCAATGCCCGGGACTGAGCGTCCGCCCGAAAAAATGAAATTCCAGCTCACGTTGCGGCAGCGCGGGATCAGCGATCGGATGGTGCTGCGGGCGATGGAGGAGGTGCCGCGCGAGGATTTCGTTGATCCGCTCGATCGCGATCAGGCCTATCGCGACAGCGCGCTCGGGATCGCGTGCGGGCAAACCATCAGCCAGCCGTTCGTCGTCGCCTACATGACGGAGCAACTTCAGCTGAAGCCGGAGTATCGCGTCCTCGAGATCGGCACCGGATCGGGCTACCAGGCGGCCGTACTGTCGCGGCTGGTGCGCGATGTTGTGAGTGTCGAGCGGTTTCGCACACTGGCGGACGCGGCGAGGGAGCGCCTGTCGCGCCTCGGTTGCCACAACGTCGATGTGCAGTTCGGCGACGGGCTCTCGGCTGACCTCGCGCTCGGCCGGTTCGACCGGGTGCTGGTGACTGCGGCGATCGAAACCGTTCCCGATGCGCTCGTTGATCGGCTTGCCCCCGAGGGGCTGCTGGTCGCGCCGGTCGGGCCGCATTACGGCATCCAGATGCTACAAAGGTTGCGCCTCACCGCAGCGGGGCGGGAGATCAAGGATCTGGTCGAGGTCCGCTTCGTTCCGGCCCTCCCGGGGTTGGCCCGCGAAACCTGACGGCCGCGATGCCGTCGGATTTATGAAAGGCTTTTCCAGCAGTTAAAGGGTTGTTTACTGCGGACGTGTTTACTCAATTTTGCGTTTTGTTGCGTTCGAGTGAGTAACCATGTTCAGCGTAGCCGAGTTTCATTACTCGCGCCGTGCGCCGCAAGTTGCGGCATTGGCGCTGATTTCTGTCGCTTTTGCCGGATGCAGTGCGGATACCCAGTCGCGCTTCTCGCAGGGCAATTTTTCCAATCCGTTCCGTTCCGAGACGACAGCGTCGGTGCCGCAGCAGCAGGCGCCGCAGTCCGCACCCTATGGCCGGGTCGAACGCGGACCGCAGTATTCGTCGCAGCCGCTGCCGCCGCCGGTTTCGGCGCCGCAGAGCTATCCGTCCTATCCGCAGCAGAGCGGAGTGTCGGGTGGCGGACGCGGCATGTCATCCTATACGCCGCCAGCGGCGCCCATCGCATCGACTGGCTCTGTCGCGCCGCGCTCGGTCGCGGCAGTCAAGCCCAGCCCGGCTAGCGGTACGACGATCATCGTCGGCACCAGTGACACGTTGGATGGTTTGTCGAAGCGCTACAATGTATCGAGCGCCGCGATCCTTCAGGCGAACGGCTATCGTGGCCCGCGTGCGTTGCAGCCGGGTCAGCAACTGATCATTCCGCGTGCCACGGCGCAGGCGGTGCCCGCAGCGCCTGCACTTGCTGCGCCTGCAATCGCGGCCGCTCCGTCTGCAAGCGCATCGAGCACGCACGTCGTCAATCGCGGCGAAACGCTGATGAGCCTGTCGCGCCGTTACAATGTGCCGCTTTCGCACCTCGTAAAAGCCAACAATCTGACGCCGACATCGCAGCTCGCGATCGGATCGAAAGTGGTCATTCCGGGTGCAAAGTCAGCCCCAGCAACCGCCGCTGTACAGCCCGCAGCGGAGCAGAAGCCGGTCGTGGTCGCCCAAGCCCCCCAGACCAAGCCGGCGACGCCCGAGCCGCAGCAGAAAGCTCGGCTCGCGAGCGCCACGCCCGAGATTCCTGAATCGGCGCCTGCGAAGGCGGCCGAGACGACGAGCGCATTGCCAGCGTTCCGCTGGCCGGCGCGCGGCCGCGTCATCGCTGGCTACGGCGCCAAGACGAACGGCAAGCAGAATGACGGCATCAACGTCGCTGTTCCGGAAGGCACCCCGGTCAAGGCGGCGGAAGACGGGGTCGTGGCCTATTCGGGCAACGAGCTGAAGGATTATGGCAATCTCGTTCTGGTGCGGCACTCCAACGGCTACGTCACCGCATATGCCCATGCGAGTGAGCTGATGGTGAAGCGCGGGGATACGATCAAGCGCGGCCAGACCATTGCCAAATCGGGTCAGACGGGAGGAGTGAGTTCGCCGCAGCTTCACTTCGAAATCCGCAAAGGATCTTCGCCCGTTGACCCGATGCAATTTCTCAACGGGACCTGAGAAGCACTTACTGGTTCAGCAACAAACAGGCCCCGATCGGGGCCTGTTTCGCGTCAGCCAGTCAGCTTCACCCCGAGACGGCCGGCAATCTCCTGAATGAATTGCCAGGCGACGCGGCCGGATCGCGATCCGCGCGTCGTCGACCATTCCAGCGCCTCGTGTTCGAGCGCGGCGTCGTCCATGCGCAAGCCGAAGTGCTTGGCATAGGCGCGGATCATCGCCAGGTACTCGTCCTGACTGCAACGATGGAAGCCAAGCCACAGGCCGAAGCGATCTGACAAGGACACCTTTTCCTCGACGGCTTCGCCCGGATTGATCGCGGTCGAGCGCTCGTTCTCGATCATGTCGCGCGACAGAAGGTGCCGCCGGTTGGATGTGGCGTAGAGGATCACATTGTCCGGACGCCCCTCGATGCCGCCTTCCAGCACAGCCTTCAGTGACTTGTAGGAGGCATCGTTGCCGTCAAACGACAGGTCGTCGCAGAACACGATGAACTGGAAATCACTGTCGCGAAGGATCGTCATCAGGAGCGGCAGACTCTCGATGTCCTCGCGGTGAATTTCTATCAGCTTCAAGCGGCCGCGCACGCCGGCGTTGACGCTGGCATGCGCCGCTTTCACCAGCGACGACTTGCCCATGCCGCGCGCGCCCCAGAGCAGCGCGTTGTTCGCGGGAAGGCCCTTGGCGAAGCGTTCGGTGTTTTCGATCAGGATGTCACGCATCCGGTCGATGCCCTTGAGCAGGGTCAATTCGACCCGGTTCACCCGCGGCACTGGCGCAAGGCGTCCATTCGGATGCCAGACGAAAGCATCCGCGCCGGCCAGTATTGCGCCCGGGTCCGGTGTGGCCGACTGCTTGCCGAGATGAGCCGCGATGGCCTCCAGCGCCTGGACGACCCGCTCGTCGTTGCCGAGTGGCGGTTTGGCCGCATGACCTTTTGTCGCGCGCTCGGGCTTGCGGCGAGCAGGGTTTGCACGGCGTACGTTGGCTTTTGTTGGCTTTTTCGACATGGCGTTGCGTCCGAGGCAGCGGCCGGTGGTTGATATCCGGCGCTGAAGTCCCAGTTTTCAGAGGTAAAATACCGACCGCGAGGGATCGAAACGGGATTCGATCAATCTGGGTAGAGGGCGCACAAGTCAAGGCTCGGAAAGGCCAAAATCCTTGCAAAAACAGCGGGCAGGGCAGCGTTGCAATTGGGACCGCGGCCGTTATAGTCCGCGCGAATTCGGGTCAAATGCGCCTGACGCCAATGTGTTAGCTTCCGCTCGTGTCCTTCGATTCCGAAGTTCGCAAACGAGAGCGCCGCAAACTGATGCGAACTTCGGAATCGGGACACTGACCGGATACCGAACACAACGATCGCCGCTTCACGAGGATGGTTTGAATGCTGATTTCACCTGCCTACGCCCAGGCCGCAGCTGGCGGCGATACCGGCTCGATGCTGATGTCGTTGCTGCCGTTCGCCTTGATCTTCGTGATCATGTACTTCCTGATCCTGCGGCCGCAGCAGAGGAAGATCAAAGAACATAACGAGCTGGTGAAGAACCTGCGCCGCGGCGACACGGTCGTCACCACCGGCGGCCTTGTCGGCAAGGTGACCAAGGTGGTCGACGACGAGCAGGTCGAAGTCGAGATCGCCGATGGCGTTCGTGTCCGCCAGGTGCGGCAGCTGATTTCCGGCGTGCGCAGCAAGGGCGAACCTGCCAAGGACGAAGGCTAGGCGCGCCCGCTCGCGCGTCGCCGCTCCACTCACCGGACGAGTCTGACTGATGTTACATTTCACGCGATGGAAGGCGCTCGCGATCGTGCTCACGGCGCTGATCGTGTGCCTGTTCGCTGTGCCGAACTTCTTCCCGGAGAAAACGGTCAAGACCTGGCCGAAGTGGGCGCAGCGGCATCTCGTGCTCGGTCTCGATTTGCAGGGCGGTGTGCATCTGCTGCTCGCGGTCGACGCCAATGCCGTGAAAAAGGACAAGCTCGAACAGGTGCGCGATGACGTTCGCCGCACATTGCGTGACGCGCGGCTTGGCTACAGCGGTTTGGCCGTTCGCGGTGACACCGTGGAAGTCCGCGTCAAGGACACGGATCTGGCGGCGGCGTTGCCGAAGCTGCGCGAGCTGTCGCAGCCGCTCGGCGGATTGCTCGGCTCGAGCGGTCAGCGCAGCATGGATATCACCGATGCAGGCGGGGGTTTGATCCGCCTCACGGTTCCGCCTGCGGCGATCAATGAGCGCATCCGTCAATCGGTCGAGCAATCGATCCAGATCATCGAACGCCGCGTCAACGAACTTGGCACCGTCGAGCCGCTGATCCAGCGGCAGGGCCTCGATCGCATCCTCGTGCAGGTGCCGGGTCTTCAGGACCCGACCCAGCTCAAGGGCATTATCGGCAAGACGGCGAAGATGGAATTCCGCATGGTCGACAGCTCGGTGTCGCCCGAGCAGGTCGCACAGGGCCGCGCGCCGCCGGATTCGGAAATTCTCCAGAGCTTCGAATCGCCGAAACAGCCTTACGTCATCAAGAAGCAGGTGCTGGTCTCGGGCGGCGATCTCACCGATGCGCAGCCCGGCTTTGACCAGCGCTCCGGCCAGCCGATCGTCAGCTTCAAGTTCAATACCTCGGGCTCGCGCAAGTTTGCGGTCGCGACCACCGAAAACGTGAAGCAGCCGTTCGCCATCGTGCTCGACAACGAGGTGATCTCCGCGCCCGTGATTCAGGAACCGATCACTGGCGGTTCGGGACAGATCTCCGGCAACTTCACCGTCCAGCAGGCCAACGACCTCGCGATCCTGCTGCGCGCCGGCGCGCTGCCTGCGCCACTGACCATTATCGAGGAACGCAACGTCGGCCCGGGCCTCGGTCAGGACTCGATCGCTGCCGGCGAACTCGCGTCCTACGTCGGCTCGGTTCTCGTCGTCGTCTTCATGTTGCTGACCTATCGCCTGTTCGGCTTCTTCGCCAACGTGGCGGTTGCGATCAACGTCGCCATGATCTTCGGCATCCTGTCGCTGTTGAATGCGACGCTGACGTTGCCCGGCATCGCCGGTATCGTGCTCACCGTCGGCATCGCCGTCGATTCCAACGTGCTGATCTACGAGCGCATTCGCGAAGAGCTGCGCAACGGCCGAACCGCGATCAACGCCATCGATGCAGGTTTTACCCGCGCGCTCGCGACGATCATGGACTCCAACATCACGACGTTCATTGCAGCGGCCGTGCTGTTCTACATCGGTACTGGTCCGGTGCGCGGCTTTGCCGTGACGCTCGGCATCGGCATCATCACCACCGTCTTCACCGCATTTACGGTCACGCGCCTGATCGTGGCCACCTGGGTCCGCTGGAAGCGGCCTCAGGTCGTGCCGATCTAAGGAGTTCTTGAAGCCGTGACCACCTGGATTGTTATTGCGCTTGCGGTCTTCATCGTCGTCCTGACGATTGTAAGCATCATGGGCTGGCTGCCCGCGATGCGTATCGTTCCCGACGATACGACATTCGACTTCATGCGCTTCCGCCGCATCAGTTTCCCGATTTCGGCGCTCGCCTCGATCCTCGCTATCGCCCTGTATTTCACCCATGGCCTGAACTTCGGCATCGACTTCCGCGGCGGCACGCTGCTGGAGATCCAGACGAAGTCGGGACCGGCCGACATCGGTGCGCTGCGCGCGAAGCTGTCGACGCTCAACCTCGGCGATGTGCAGCTCCAACAGTTTGGCGGTCCGTCCGACGTGCTCATCCGCGTCGCGGAACAGCCGGGCGGCGATGCAGCGCAGCAGGCGGCCGTACAAAAGATCCGCAGCACGCTCGGAGAGGAAGTCGAATATCGCCGCGTCGAAGTGGTCGGCCCGCGCGTGTCGAGCGAACTGCTGGCCTATGGCGTGCTCGGTCTGATGCTCGCGATTGTCGGCATCCTGATCTATCTCTGGTTCCGGTTCGAATGGCAGTTCGCGCTCGGTGCGATGATCGCCAACATTCACGATATCGTGCTCACGATCGGGTTCATGTCGATCGCGCAGATCGATTTCGACCTCACGAGCATCGCGGCGCTGCTCACCATTCTCGGCTATTCGCTGAACGACACGGTCGTCATCTACGACCGTATCCGCGAGCTTCTGCGCCGCTACAAGAAGATGCCGATGCCGGAGCTCTTGAACCAGTCGATCAATTCGACGCTGTCGCGCTCCATCATCACTCACGTCACGGTGACGTTGGCGCTGTTCGCGCTGCTGCTGTTCGGCGGCAAGGCGATTCACAGCTTCTCGGCGACGATGATGTTCGGCGTCGTGCTGGTCGGCACCTACACCTCGATCTTCATTGCTGCGCCGCTCTTGATCTATCTCGGCGTCGGCACGATGCGTGACGCGCCGGATAAGCCGGCCAAGCCCTGACGATGGCGCCATCGCCGGACGCGCCGCATCTTCCGAGGTCCGCGCCGATCGATGCCTACGGTAATGGCGGTTTCCGCTTTGCCGATATGTCGCATCGCGGATCGCTGCTGTGCCTGCCGGATTCGATGTGGGCATGGGATGTGACGTCGCCGGAGCAGATCGATCGCTACAGCCTCGCGAAAGTTCTGGAGCGCGCGAACGGCATCGATACGCTGTTGATCGGAACGGGGACCGGCATATGGCGGCC
>JBEIPX010000010.1:0-18206 GCA_040376815.1 Bradyrhizobiaceae bacterium | reverse complement strand
CGAGTGTTGACGCCGATGCGGGCGAAGTGCTGCGCGGCGGTCGCCGGATCATTGAGGAAGCGTAGCGCGATCCAGCCCGCGGTGAATTCATGTTCGGTGCGATAGATGTCGCGCTCGGGCGGCGCAGCGTCGCGTGCGACGATGTAAGCCGAGCGGTTGTCGCCGTCGTCGAGCAACTTGCGCGCCAGGAGCCGCCGCTCGATCCACCATTCGTTCGTGTTGTGCAGCCGCGCCGGATCGCGCGGCGCACGCATCATGAGTTGCGCCGCTTCGGCGTGGTTCTCCTGGCGGCGCAGATACTGAATCCTGGCGAGGATGTATCCCGGATCGCCATGCAGCTCATCCGGCACGGCATCGAGTGCCGCCTTCGAATTCGAGCCCTTGTCGTTGACCGCCATGCGCGCTCTGGCGAGCGCGACCTGGCCCGCGCCAAGGCGCTTTGCCGCGCGCATCGCTGCGGTGTTTTCCTCGTCGTAGAGGAGGGTATCCATTCGCGCCTTGTGGTCGCCCGGTGTGATCAGCGAGCCGAACTTTTCGAGTACGTCCTCCTCGAGGTCGCCGCCCATCGCGTCGTTGCGCCACGCATCGCGGACGAGTTTTTCCGCGGCCCGCCGGTCGCCGCGGTTGAGCAGCGCGCGAGCGAGCGCCAGTTTTCCCTTGGCCGATGACGGCGTCTCGTTGTCGAACCAGCCGAGGATCAGGCCGTCCTCGCGGCGGTCGTCCCACAGCGTGCCTTCCGCGCGGCGGCGCAGAAACGATTGTGACGGCCAGCTCGGATTGCTGTTGATGAAGGCGCGGTAGCGTTCGAAGGGGATGCCGTTGCCGCTGCGCAGGATGATCCATTCGCCGAGCTTGCGCGCGATCGGATCGCCGATCGCTGCGAGCGTCTGCGTCGCGTCGGCTGTCTTGCCTTTGCGGGATAACTCGATGACGTTCTCGAGTGCGTCGAGATCCGCCTGCGGCGTCGTCAGCGTCGATGTAAGAGCTGCCGGGGTTGAGGGTTTCCTTGGCGCAGCGCTGCGGGGCGGCGGAGGTGCCGCGGTCGCATCGGCGGCGGGCGGCGTCAGCGTCGCGGGAGCAACCGCCAGCGGCTGCGGTTTTACTGACTCGACGAGCGGTGTGGTCTTGGGAATGACGTTGCGCGGGATCGGGCGCGGCTTCGGCATCGGCACAGCGTCCGCACCCGGTGGCCACATCGCGGTGGTGGCCAGCGCCGTTGCGGCCAGATACCGCGCAATTCTCCGTCTCAGCCCGGTCAATCCAGTTCCCTCGAAGCAACTCAAGAGGAATAACAAGGCGAATCAGGAAGCCTTGCCAAAATCAATGCTACTGCATTGATAGTGTTGATAAAATGCTAAATGTGCGAAACTTGGGGCAGTCTGCCGCAACACCTCGGCGGAAAAGCGGCGCGAGGAGCGCGTTGATGCCCGCTTGCGAGATGTCTGGCGAAACCAGTCCCCATTTTTCAAGGCTGCGCTTCGGCGAGCGGGCTTTCATCGCAACGCCGGACCAAGTATCACTGATATTTCTGGCCGTTGCGGCCGGCAAAACGACAATGCGCGGAGCATGATCATGGCAACCAGGACAGAATTTCGTGGGTCTCTCACTGCCTTGGTGACGCCGTTCAAAAAAGGTGGCGAGCTCGACGAGGCTCGCTTCCGCGCGCTCGTGAACTGGCAGATCGACGAGGGGGCTCACGGCCTTGTTCCCGTTGGAACCACGGGCGAGAGCCCGACGCTCAGTCACGACGAACACCACAAGGTGGTCGAGTGGTGCGTGCAGGAGGCGAAGGGCCGCGTGCCGGTCATTGCCGGCGCCGGCTCGAACTCGACGCGCGAAGCGGTCGCGCTTGCAAAGCATGCGGAGAAGGCCGGTGCCGATGCGGTGCTGGTGGTGACGCCATATTACAACAAGCCGACGCAGGAAGGCATGTACTACCATTTCAAGGCGGTGAACGATGCGATCGGAATTCCGATCATCATCTACAACATCCCGCCGCGCTCGGTCGTCGATCTCTCGGTCGAGACGATGACGCGTCTGTTCGAGCTGAAGAACATCGCCGGCGTCAAGGATGCGACCGCGAACCTCGCGCGCGTCTCGCAGCAGCGCCACGCCATGGGACCGGATTTCATCCAGCTCTCGGGCGAGGACATGACTGCGCTTTCGTATATGGCGGCGGGCGGTCACGGCTGTATCTCCGTGACGGCAAACGTCGCGCCGAAAGCCTGTGCCGAACTGATGGCTGCGGTGCTCAAGGGCGATTACGCGACCGGCCTGAAAGTCCAGGACCGTCTGACGCCGCTGCACGATGCTATCTTCCGGGAGCCCGGCGTCGCCGGCGCCAAGCACGGGCTTGCGTTGCTCGGCCGCCTCGACGAAGAGCTCAGGTTGCCGCTGGTCGCAATGACGCCGCCTGCCGCCAAGGGCGTGCGCGACGCCATGGTCTATGCCGGGTTGCTGAACTGATAGCAGCTGTTGATTTGAAATTTGGCGGCCGCCTCGCGGCCGCCATCCATGATACTAAGAGGGTGATAGGTCATGCTTGAAGAATTCAAGAAGTTCGCGCTCAAGGGCAACGTCGTCGACCTTGCAGTCGGCGTCATCATCGGCGCGGCCTTCGGCGCCATCGTCAGCTCCATGGTTGCCGATATCATCATGCCGGTGATTGGCGCGATCACCGGCGGCCTCGACTTCTCGAACTACTTCACCGGGTTGTCGAAGTCGGTCACGGCGACGAACCTGGCCGATGCGAAGAAGCAGGGCGCGGTGCTGGCGTGGGGTAACTTCCTGACGCTGGTGCTCAACTTCGCGATCGTCGCCTTCGTGCTGTTCATGGTCATCCGCGGCATGAATCGTCTGAAGAAGAACGAAGAGACGGCGCCCTCCGAGCCGCCGAAACCGACCCGCGAGCAGGAACTGCTCACGGAAATCCGCGACCTTCTCAAGAAGGGCTGAGCGCCGCCATTCGCGTTGATCGCGTGGTGGCCGCTTGAGCCAATAACGTCATGGCCGAGAAAAACCAGCGCGCGATCAAAGTCGTCGCCGAGAACCGCAAGGCGCGTTTCAACTACGCCATCGAGGACACACTCGAGGCTGGCCTCGTGCTGACCGGCACGGAAGTGAAATCGATCCGCACCGGAAAAGCGACGATCGCGGAATCCTATGCGGATTCGCGCGGCGGTGAGATCTGGCTCGTCAACGCCAACATTCCCGAATACCTGCAAGCCAATCGTTTCAATCATGAGCCACGGCGCGATCGCAAACTGTTGCTGCACAAGCGGCAGGTCAACAAGTTGATCGGCGCGGTCGAGCGCGAAGGCATGACGCTTATTCCGCTCAAGCTCTATTTCAACGAACAGGGGCGCGCGAAGCTCGAACTCGCGCTCGCCAAGGGGAAAAAACTGCACGACAAACGCGAGACCGAGAAGAAACGCGACTGGACCCGGGAGAAGGGCCGCCTGATGCGGCTGAAAGGTTAAAGCCGATGAGCAACCAGCCCAACATCATGGATGTCGACTGGTCGAAGATTCCGGCGCCGGAGGACGATGGCGGCACGAAGCATCTGAAGGGCATGACCGTGCCACCGGTTGCGCTTCAGGCGACGGACGGCAGCAAGGTGACGCTCGCCGCGCAAAAGGGCCGCGTGGTCGTGTTCGCCTATCCGCGCACCGGCGAGCCCGGCAAGATCGCACTCGTCGACGACTGGGACATGATCCCAGGCGCGCGCGGCTGCACGCCGCAGACCTGTTCGTTCCGCGATCTGTTCAAGGAGTTGAAGGAGGCGGGTGCGAGCGCGGTCTTCGGCTTGTCGACACAATCGCACGACTATCAGAAGGCGATGACCGATCGCCTGCACGTGCCGTTCCCGGTGCTCTCCGACGAGAAGCTCGAACTGACGAAGGCGATGAAGCTGCCGACGATGGAGGCCGCCGGGTTGACACTGATGAAGCGGCTGGCGCTCATCATCGACGACGGCTGCATCACGCACGTATTCTATCCGGTGTTTCCGCCGGACCAGAATGCGTCGGACGTACTGGCTTGGTTACAAGCAAACCCGCGCTGAGCTTTAGCCGAGATCGGCGCGTACTTTTGCAAACACGGCGTTGAACATCTCCGGCGTCAGCACGCCGGTGTTCGTGTTGTAGCGCGAGCAGTGATAGCTGTCGTACAGCGTGAGGCCGCCGGCGCGATGAATCGCGCCATGTCCAAACTTCGCCGCCGCGGCGCGCAGATTCAGGACCTTGAGCAGCGTGTCGTGAGCGATGCGGCCGAGTGCGACGATAGCGCTGAGCTTCGGCATCTCGGCGATCGTCGCCGCGAGGAATTGCCGGCAGGTACTGATCTCGATGGGCAGTGGTTTGTTCTGCGGCGGCACGCAGCGCACGGCATTGGTAATCCGGCAATCGGTGAGCGTCAGCCCGTCATCGGGGGAGGCTCTGAACACGCCTTTAGCGAAACCGTGCGCGAGCAGTGTCGCGTAGAGCAGATCGCCGGCATAATCGCCGGTGAATGGCCGACCGGTGCGATTGGCGCCCTGCACACCGGGCGCGAGGCCGACGATCAGCAGGCGTGCATCTGCGTCGCCGAACGAGCGTACCGGCCCGTTGAACCAGCCCGGATGCGCTGTGCGATTGTCGTGACGGTAGGCGACAAGGCGAGGGCAGAGCGGGCAATCGCGATCTGGCTCTTTGAAAGGAGCCTGCTCTTCGAACGGAAGCGAAGAGCGAGCGTCGGTCCGCTCGCCCTTGGGAACGCTAGAATTCGCTTTCGTCGCCGCGCGGGGCAATGGTGCTCCGATGCAGGAACTGCGGGGTGTGCCGCGGCTCACGAGGTTCTCTCGGCTCCCGTGGAGCGGGACGCTCCGCCGGATCGCGTCCGATCTTGGCCTGTAGTTCGACCAGATCGGTAAACACATCCGCCTGCCGGCGCAACTCGTCGGCGATCATCGGCGGTTGGCTGGCGATGGTGGAGATGACGGTGACGCGGACGCCGCGCCGCTGCACCGCCTCAACCAGCGAACGGAAATCGCCGTCTCCGGAAAACAGGACGATCTGATCGACATGGCCGGCGAGCTCCATGGCATCGACGGCAAGCTCGATGTCCATGTTGCCTTTCACCTTGCGGCGACCGGAGGCGTCGATGAATTCCTTGGTGGCCTTGGTGACGACGGTATAGCCGTTGTAATCGAGCCAATCGATCAAGGGGCGGATCGAGGAGTATTCCTGATCCTCGATGATGGCGGTGTAATAGAACGCACGGACGAGATTGCCGCGGCTCTGGAATTCGCGAAGCAGGCGCTTGTAGTCGATATCAAATCCGAGCGTTTTTGCGGTCGCGTAAAGATTTGCCCCATCGATGAAAAGTGCGAGCTTGTTATTGGAGGATGACATCCAGCGTCTCTCTAACTTGTTTCGTTTCGTGTTTTTGGCGCGGCTGCGGCTGGTCGCGCATTCCAAACAAATGACGCTCCGCTCCCCCGATTTAAACAGGATTATGCGGAGTTAAGCGGCAGGATCAAATGGTCAAGATGGCGCCGGGTGTCCCCATCCGGTGCTAGTCCGACCTGATCCTTAGGGCGCAATGAAGCGATTTGGTGTCCAAAAGCGCTATACTGCGGATTTTCGATCCGGGCGGGTTAACAGAGGCCCGGAGGCTCGCCAACCGGCAATTTCGCCCTTGCGAAATCTCTCCCGGGGCTATACCTAGCGCGCATAGCGTCAAATTGACCCATAATTTGCGGAGCGGCTGCCGATGGCGCGCGTCACTGTGGAAGACTGTATCGACAAGGTCGATAACCGGTTTGATCTGGTCCTTCTCGCGGCGCACCGCGCTCGCATGATTTCGTCGGGATCCCAACTCACGATCGATCGCGATAACGACAAGAATCCGGTGGTTTCGCTGCGCGAAATCGCCGAACAGACGGTTTCGCCGGAAGATCTGCGCGAAGAACTCGTTCATTCGCTTCAGAAGTTTGTCGAGGTCGACGAGCCCGAGCCCGATACCGTGCCGCTGATCGGCTCCGCTGGCGCCAGCGTCGATGCCGACGACACCGAGGTCGCCGTCGAGCGCATGACCGAGGAAGAGTTGCTCAAGGGTCTCGAGGGCCTGGCTCCGCCGGAAGAACAGCCGGAAGAGGACGAGTAGGCCTCAAACCAGATTTATCGATCGCTCAAGGCCCGGCTCGTCCGGGCCTTTTGCTTTCGAGCGTCCTGGCTCGCTCTGCGGTTCGCAGGCCGGAAACCATGGGGAGCTGTTTCACTCACGGAATCGAAGCCTGCTTTGCGCTTGCCCGCATTGAGTCATATGATGAATTCAGGTTCCAATCCGGAATTCGCTGGTATTTTGCATGGCTCCAGGCCGCCGACCGTCGCGTCAGATGGAAGCAGCCGCCGAAACATCGGTGGCGGCTCCGCAGACGGCTGCGTCGCGCCGGCCCCGCAACTCCGGACCGCAGATGATGCGGCAATACGATCTCGTAGAGCGGGTGCGTGCCTACAATCCGAACACCGATGAAGACCTGCTGAACCGCGCCTATGTCTACGCCATGGTCGCGCATGGCGAACAAACCCGGGCCTCCGGCGATCCCTATTTCTCGCATCCGCTCGAAGTCGCGGCGATCCTGACCGACCTCAAGCTCGACGACGCAACCATCGTTGCGGCGCTGCTCCATGACACCATCGAAGATACGGAATCGACGCGCACCGAGATCGATCAGATCTTCGGGCACGAGATCGGCGCGCTGGTCGAAGGTCTGACGAAGCTGAAGCGGCTCGAACTTGTCTCGCGCGAGGCCAAGCAGGCGGAAAACCTCCGCAGGCTCCTGCTGGCGATCGCCGACGACGTGCGTGTGCTGCTGATCAAGCTCGCTGATCGATTGCACAACATGCGCACGCTCGAGTTCGTGCCGCAGGCCTCGCGCCGCCGGGTGGCGGAAGAGACGCTCGACATCTATGCGCCGCTGGCCGGCCGCATGGGTATGCAGGAGATGCGCGAAGAGCTTGAGGATCTGTCGTTCCGCGAGCTCGATCCGGAAGCCTACGGCGTCATTACCCACCGGCTCGACGGGCTTGCGGAAAAAAACCGCAACCTGATCGGCGAAATCGAAACGCAGCTCTTCGAGAATCTGAAGAAGCACGGCATCTGGGCCGAGGTGAAGGGACGCCGGAAGCGGCCATTTTCGATCTGGACGAAGATGGAGCGTAAATCCGTCGGCTTCGAACAGCTCTCCGACATCTTCGGTTTTCGCGTCATCGTTTCGTCGCTCGAGGCCTGTTACCGCGCGCTCGGTATCGTGCATACGACCTGGCCGGTGGTGCCGGGCCGGTTCAAGGACTACATCTCGACGCCGAAACAGAACGACTACCGCTCCATCCACACCACCGTGATCGGGCCGGGCAATCAGCGCGTCGAGTTGCAGATCCGCACCGGCGACATGGATCGTATCGCCGAGTACGGCATCGCCGCGCACGCGTTCTACAAGGAGGGCGCGGGCTCGCCCAACGAACGGCTGAAATACGAATCGAACGCATTCGCGTGGCTGCGGCAAACCATCGGCGTGCTCTCGGAAAGCTCGAACCCGGAAGAGTTCCTCGAGCACACCAAGCTCGAACTCTTCCACGACCAGGTCTTTTGCTTTACCCCCAAGGGGAAGCTGATTGCGTTGCCGCGCAAGGCCAATGTCATCGACTTTGCGTATGCGGTACATACCGACGTCGGCAACAGCGCGGTCGGCTGCAAGATCAACGGCAAGTTCGCGCCACTCTCGTCAGAGCTTGCGAACGGTGACGAAGTCGAAGTCCTGACTTCCGAGGCGCAGTCGGCGCCGCCATCTGCGTGGGAGACGCTCGCCGTCACCGGCAAGGCGCGCGCCGCAATCCGGCGCGCCACCCGTGCGGCCGTCCGCGATCAGTATGCGGGTCTCGGCCGGCGGATCGTCGATCGCCTCTTCACCCGCGCCAAGGTCGAGTATGCCGACGACAAGCTGAAGGGCGCACTGCCGCGCCTCGCGCGTTCGTCGATCGAAGACGTGATGGCGGCGGTCGGGCGGGGCGAGATCAAGGCCTCCGATGTCGCCCGCGCGATGTACCCGGACTACAAGGAAGAACGGGTCGGGTTGAAGCCGCGTGGCGCCAGCAAGGCCAAGGCGAAGCCAGTCGAGATTGCGGCCAAGTCGTCAGTCGCAATCCCGATCGGCGGCGCAACGTCCGGGCTGCCGGTGAAGTTCGCGCCGAACGGCGGCGCGGTGCCGGGAGACCGTATCGTCGGGATCGTTACTCCGGGTGAAGGGATCACGATCTATCCGATCACTTCGCCGGCGCTGAGGGAGTTCGAGGACAGCCCCGATTCCTGGCTCGACGTGCGCTGGGACGTGGATGAAACCTCGCCACAGCGTTTCCCGGCCCGGCTGCTGGTTCACAATGTGAACGAGCCCGGCTCGCTGGCCCAGGTCGCCGGCGTCATTGCCGAGAACGACGGCAACATCGACAACATCAGCATGCACCGCCGCTCGCCGGATTTCACAGAGCTCACCATCGATCTTGAGGTCTATGACCTGAAGCATCTCAGCGCTATTATTGCGCAACTCCGCGCCAAGGCCGTGGTCGCGCAGGTCGAACGCGTCAACGGCTGATCTCCGACCTCGCCCATCATCCTGCCGGATTGATTGCTTATGTCTCACGTTCCTCCGCTGCGTCTCGGCGTCAACGTCGATCACGTCGCCACCATTCGTAACGCCCGTGGCGGCATTCACCCGGACCCGGTACGCCTGGCGCTGCTTGCCATCGAGGCGGGGGCCGACGGCATTACCGCGCACCTGCGCGAGGATCGCCGGCATATCCGCGACGAGGACATGGCGCGGCTGAAAAGCGATATCTCCAAGCCGCTGAACTTCGAGATGGCGGCGACGCCGGAGATGTCGGTCATCGCGCTGAAAACCAAACCGCATGCGGTTTGCCTTGTGCCGGAGCGGCGTCAGGAGCTGACCACGGAAGGCGGCCTCGATGTCGTCGGGCATCACAACGAACTCGCGCCATTCATCGCGCGGCTCAACGACGCGGGTATTCGGGTGTCGCTGTTCATTGCTGCGGATCCGCGGCAGATCGAGTGGGCGGCGAAACTGCGTGCTCCGGTGATCGAGATTCACACCGGCGCCTGGTGTGAAGCCGTGGCTGACGGTCATGCAGCCAAGGCCGATGCCGAATGGCAGCGGATCATCAGGGGCGCGACGCTCGCGAAATCCGCCGGCCTCGAAGTGCATGCGGGTCACGGTCTCGACTATGCAACGGCGGAGACGATCGCAGCGTTGCCGCAGATCGTCGAACTCAACATCGGCCATTATCTGGTCGGCGAGGCGATTGCTGTCGGGCTTGGCCCGGCGGTGCGGGACATGCGCGCAGCGATGGATCGCGGCCGGTTGAAGGTCACCGCCGTATGATCATCGGTATCGGCTCGGACATCATCGATATCCGCCGTGTTGCGAAAGTCATCGAGCGGCATGGCGACCGCTTCCTCGATCGCATCTTCACCGATGCCGAGAAGGCGAAGGCGGCGCGCCGCGCAGCCAACGAGAAGATGGTGGTCGCGACCTACGCGAAGCGTTTCGCGGCCAAGGAGGCCTGCTCGAAGGCGCTCGGTACCGGTATCCGGCGCGGCGTCTGGTGGCGCGACATGGGGGTGATCAACCTGCCGGGTGGCCGCCCGAGCATGCACTTGACCGGCGGAGCGAGGGCGCGGCTTGACGCCCTGACCCCTGAGGGTTTTGAGGCCCGGATCGACCTGACGATCACCGACGACTGGCCGCTGGCGCAGGCTTTGGTCATCATTTCGGCTGATCCCGCTGCCAAATCCTGACAGCCGGATAGCCGAAAGGGGACCGGAACGGGCCCTTGCAGGAGCCTGTCCCAGGTTCGGAGCAAATTCCGTAACAAACTCAAGGAAGGGCCGAAATCGCTGATTCGTCATGCCGTTAGCGGAATATTTGCGGGAGCTTTGATTGCACCGCCGCGAACAACGGTCTAAAACGCGCGCGGGCAGTGGGCGTCATCCCGAAGCGGAAAATCGGTTCTTCGGCCGCGGCGTGGTCATTGGTGCAAGCGCCTGCGATCGGTCGGGATGTGGAAGCCAGGAATCTGGAAAGCAATGAGTGTGACGTCCGGGACAAAGCCAGAGAGCAGCCTCAGCGAGACGATCAAAGTCGTCGTCCATGCGCTGATCATCGCGCTGATCATTCGCACCTTCCTGTTTCAGCCGTTCAACATCCCCTCGGGATCGATGAAGGCAACGCTCCTCGTCGGCGATTATCTCTTCGTGTCGAAATACTCGTATGGCTACAGCCACTACTCGATCCCGTTGTCGCCGCCGATCTTCTCCGGCCGCATCTTCGGTTCGGAGCCGGCGCGAGGCGACATCGTCGTGTTCCGTTTGCCGCGCGACGACTCGACCGATTACATCAAACGCGTCATCGGCATGCCGGGCGACCGCGTGCAGATGAAGAACGGTCTTCTCCACATTAACGACAAGCCGGTACAGCGTGAACGGCTCTCCGACTTCGTCGGCGAGGATCCCTGCGGCAATGACGCCATCGCTCGCGTCAAACGCTGGAAGGAAACGCTGCCGAATGGCGTCACTTATGAGACGCTCGATTGCGTCGAAAACAGTTTCTACGACAACACCGTGGTCTACACCGTACCGGCGGGCCACTTCTTCATGATGGGCGATAACCGCGACAACTCGACCGATAGCCGCGTGCTGTCCGCGGTCGGCTACGTTCCGTTCCAGAACCTCGTCGGCCGTGCGCAGATGATCTTCTTCTCGATCGCCGAGGGCGAACGCGCCTGGCAGATCTGGCGCTGGCCGACGGCCGTGCGCTGGAATCGCATCTTTTCCATTGTGCGATGATCGAGGACGCACCCGCCGCCTCAACCTCAGCGAAGCCGCACGACGCCGTGAGCCCGGACCCAGGGGCTTCCGGCGCCAGCAAGGCGCCTGCCAAGAGGGCGCGTAAGCCGAGCGCCAAGGCGGCGGCTGCCGCGCTTGAGGCGCGGATCGGCTACAAGTTTTCCAACGCCTCGCTGCTGACGGCAGCCGTGACCCACGTCTCGGCGCTGAAGGGCGCGCGCAGCCGGGCGGACAGCTATCAGCGGCTGGAATTTCTCGGCGACCATGTGCTCGGCCTTGTCGTCTCCGACATGCTCTATCGTGCGTTTCCGCGCGGCGACGAGGGCGAGCTGTCGAAGCGGCTCGCCGATCTCGTGCGCAAGGAAACCTGTGCCGATGTCGCAACCGAGCTCGGGCTCGATGAGAGCGTCAAGCTCGGTTCGGTCGGGCAGGGCGCCGGTGCGCGGCTGCGCAAGTCCGTGCTCGGCGACGTCTGCGAGGCGGTGATCGGCGCGATCTATCTCGACGGCGGGTATCCGGCAGCGTCCGCATTTGTCGAGCGGCTGTGGGGCGAGCGCATGCGCAAGCCCGCCCGCGCGTTGCGCGACCCGAAGACGATCTTGCAGGAATGGGCGCAAGGCCGCGGCCTGCCGACGCCCTCCTATCGCGAGGTGGAGCGCACCGGACCGCATCACGATCCGCGCTTCCGCGTCGCCGTCGAACTGCCGGGTTTGGAGAGCGCAGAAGGTGTCGGCTCCAGCAAGCGGCTCGCTGAAAAGGCAGCAGCCTCCGTCATGCTCAAGCGTGAAAGCGTGCCCGGCTATGACGGCTGAGACGACTGCCGTGTCGCGGTGTGGTTTCGTGGCGCTGATCGGCGCGCCGAACGTCGGCAAGTCGACGCTCGTCAACGCCATCGTCGGCTCCAAGGTCACGATCGTCTCGCGCAAGGTGCAAACCACCCGCGCGCTGATCCGCGGCATCGTCATCGAGAACAACGCACAGATCGTGCTGGTCGATACGCCCGGCATCTTCGCACCGAAGCGCCGGCTCGATCGCGCCATGGTGTCGACCGCCTGGAGCGGAGCGCACGATGCCGACCTCGTCTGCATGCTGATCGACGCCCGTGCAGGCATCGATGACGAGGCCGACGCCATTCTCGAGAAGCTCGCCGGCGTCGCACACCCGAAACTTCTCGTGATCAACAAGATCGATCTCGTACCGCGCGAGAAGCTCCTGGCGCTTGCGCAGCAGGCGAACGCGCGCCTGCCGTTCGAGCAGACCTTCATGATCTCCGCGATGTCGGGCGACGGGGTCGGCGATTTACGCAGCGCGCTGGCGCAGCGCATGGCGGAAGGGCCGTTCCACTATCCGGAAGACCAGATGTCGGACGCGCCGCTGCGGCATCTCGCGGCCGAAATCACGCGCGAGAAGATCTTCCGCAAGCTGCACCAGGAATTGCCGTATCAGTCGACGGTCGAGACCGACACGTGGACCGAACGTAAAGACAAGTCCGTCAAGATCGAACAAACGATCTTTGTCGATCGCGAAAGCCAGCGCAAGATCGTGCTCGGCAAGGGCGGCGCAACAATCAAGTCGATCGGCGCTGATGCGCGCAAGGAGCTTGCCGAGATTCTCGAAGTCCCGGTACATCTTTTTTTGTTCGTGAAGGTGCGGGAAGGCTGGGACAACGATCCCGAACGTTATCGCGAGATCGGCCTCGAATTCCCGAAGGATTGAACATGGAGACCGAGACGCGCCTTCCGCGGAACGTGGTTCTGTTCGAAGCCTTCCTCTGCGCGTCGCTCGGCGTCGATGCGCTGTCGGCCGCATTTACCGACTATGCAGCAGCGGGCCTCTCCGACGGCGACAAGCTGACGAGCGCAATCTTCATCGGGGTATTCCTCGGGCTGGTGTGGCTCGCGGCGCGGCGCCGCAAGCGCTGGGCGCGCACGATCCTGTTCGGTGCGGTGGTGTTGTCGGCGCTGTTCGTCGCGGTGCTGTTCCAGAAGTTCGGATTGAGCGGGGCGCTGGCAATCGAATTGCTGTCGCTCGGGCTCGCGGGCACCGGTCTCTATTATTCGTTCACGGGCGATGCGCGGGGTTGGTTCGATGGCTTGGCGGCGGATCGACGCCGCGGCTGAGAAACGCTGCGAAATCCTGTAAGGTCTGGTCATGGAATGGACCGACGAAGGCATTGTGATCGGTGTACGGCGGCATGGCGAATCCGGCGCCATCGTCGAACTGCTGACGCGCAGCCATGGCCGGCATCTAGGCCTGGTGCGCGGCGGGGCCGGTTCGCGGATGCGGCCGATCCTGCAGCCCGGCAACAGCGTGGAAGCCGTCTGGCGCGCGCGTCTCGACGAACATCTCGGATATTATGCAATTGAGGGGATACGGCTGCGGGCGGCGACCGTGCTGGCGTCACCGCATGCGGTCTACGGCGTGACGCACTTGGCTGCACTGGCGCGACTGTTGCCGGAGCGCGATCCGCATGAAGATATCTACGATATGCTGCACGAGACGCTGGAGGACTTCGACGATCCGCGCGGAGCGGGCGTTCATCTCGTCAGATTCGAACTCGCCATGCTGACTGAGCTCGGCTTCGGTCTCGATCTATCGACGTGTGCTGCGACCGGTGCGACGCGCGATCTGATCTACGTCTCGCCCAAGTCGGGCGGAGCGGTGTCGCGTGACGCGGGGCAACAGTGGCAGGACAAGCTGCTCCGGTTGCCGGCGTTTCTGCGCGAGGACGATGCGGGTGACGAGCAGTCATCCGGGGACGATCTGAGCGATGGATTTCGCCTCACCGGCTATTTCCTGCTGAGACACGTGCTGGAGCCGCGCGGGCTCGCCCATTCCGATGCACGTGAAGGCTTCATCGCCGCCGTCACCAAGCGTCGCGCCGGCGCGCAGGTCTGACGTAAAAACAAAACGGGCCGGATTGCTCCGACCCGTTTGTATTTCGATACGGTGATCTCAGTAGTAGCGCGGCGCGTAGTAACGCGGCGCGTGGTGATGGTGGCGATGGCGGCGCGGCTGGACGTATCCATATCCATAGCTCGGAGCGGCCTGATAGCACGAACGTACCCAGCGGTAGCCGTTCCAGACGCGGCGGCAAACAAGCTGCACCTTCTCAGCGGCATCACCGCCGGCAATAACGCCCGGCAATGTCATGGCTTCAGCGCGCGGGCTCGCCATTACGGCGGCGCCAGCAACGGTCGCAATAGCAACAGCGGCAATCAATAAACGACGCATTCGTTCCTCCTCAATTCCTGGCCTTGTCCGGCGGACTGCCATCCAGTGCCCAGCCCCATCATAGGCCTTACCGGGGAACCATTCCATGGCTCGATGCCGACGTGGGTAATTTTCAAGATCGCAACCGATTGCGACCAAGGTGTGGCTTTATAATTCATTTCTTGTTCATGTTCGCGCCAAGGGTTAACCCGGTGGCATGGGCAAAACAGTGATTCCCCCCGAACCTGCGGAAATACAGGACGTCGCACTGCGCGAGGCGCTGGAAGAGCGCTATCTCGCCTATGCGCTATCCACCATCATGCACCGGGCGTTACCCGATGCGCGCGACGGGCTGAAACCGGTGCACCGGCGCATCCTCTACGGTATGCGGCTACTCCGGCTCGATCCCGGCACTCCGTTCAAGAAGTCTGCCAAAATCGTCGGCGACGTGATGGGCTCGTTCCATCCGCACGGCGACCAATCGATCTACGATGCGCTCGTGCGTCTCGCGCAGGATTTCTCCTCGCGCTATCCGCTGGTCGACGGGCAGGGCAACTTCGGTAACATCGACGGCGATAACCCCGCCGCCTATCGCTACACCGAAGCGCGCATGACCGAAGTCGCGCGGTTGTTGCTCGAAGGCATTGACGAGGACGCAGTCGAGTTTCGTCCGAACTACGACGGGCAAACCAGCGAGCCGATCGTTCTGCCCGGCGCGTTTCCGAACCTGCTCGCGAACGGCTCGCAAGGCATCGCCGTCGGCATGGCGACCGCGATTCCGCCGCACAACGCCGCCGAACTCTGCGACGCCGCGCTGCATCTGATCGACAAGCCACAAGCGAAATCGCGCGCGCTGCTGAAGTGGGTGAAGGGCCCCGACTTCCCAACCGGCGGCATCGTGGTCGATTCCCACGAAAGCATCGCCGAAGCCTACGCTACCGGCCGCGGCGGGTTTCGCGTGCGCGCGAAATGGCATCGCGAAGACGGCGCACGCGGTGCCTGGGTCGTCGTCATCACGGAAATTCCGTGGCTGGTGCAGAAGTCGCGGCTGATAGAGAAGATCGCCGAACTGCTCAACGAGCGGAAGCTGCCGCTGGTCGGCGACGTGCGCGACGAGTCCGCCGAGGATGTCCGCGTTGTCATCGAGCCGAAGTCGCGCACCGCCGATCCTGAGATCGTGATGGAGTCGCTGTTCAAGCTGACCGAGCTTGAAAGCCGCATCTCGCTCAACCTCAACGTGCTGATCAAAGGCAAGGTGCCGAGGGTCGTCGGCCTTGCCGAAGCGCTCCGCGAGTGGCTGGACCACCTGCGCGACGTGCTGGTGCGCCGATCGAAGTATCGCCAGAAGCAGATCGAGAACCGCCTCGAAGTGCTGGGCGGATATCTGATCGCGTATCTGAACCTCGACAAGGTGATCAAGATCATCCGTACCGAGGACGAGCCGAAACCGGTCCTGATCAAGACGTTCAAGCTCACCGAGGTTCAGGCCGACGCCATTCTCAACATGCGCCTGCGCAGCTTGCGCAAGCTCGAAGAGATGGAAATCCGCACCGAGGACAAGAACCTCCGCAACGAACTCAAGGGCATCAAGGGCATTCTCGCCTCCGAGACCGAGCAGTGGGCGAAGGTCGGCGAAGGCGTCAAGAAGGTCCGCGACACGTTCGGGCCGAAGACGCCGCTCGGCAAGCGCCGCACGCAGTTCGCCGACGCGCCCGAGCACGACATGGCTGCGATCGAGGAAGCGCTGGTCGAGCGTGAGCCGATCACGATCGTCGTCTCCGAGAAGGGCTGGGTGCGGACCATGAAAGGGCAGGTCGCCGACCTGTCCGGTCTCGCGTTCAAGACCGACGACAAACTCGGCTATGCGTTCTTCGCCGAAACGACGTCGAAGCTTTTGCTGCTCGCGACCAACGGCAAGGTCTACACGCTCGATGCGGCGAAGCTGCCGGGCGGTCGCGGCCACGGCGAGCCGATCCGCATGTTCATCGACATGGAGCAGGACGCCTCCGTGGTGTCGATGTTTACGCTGAAGGGCGGCCGCAAGTTCCTGGTTGCAAGCCACGACGGGCAGGGCTTCGTCGTCAACGAGGACGATTGCGTCGGCAACACCCGCAAGGGCAAGCAGGTGCTCAACGTCACTCCGCCGAACGAGGCGGCCGCGATTGCGGAAGTGAAGGGCGACACCGTCGCCGTGATCGGCACCAACCACAAGATGGTGATGTTCCCGCTGGAGCAGGTGCCGGAGATGGCGCGCGGCCGCGGCGTGCGCCTGCAAAAGTACAAAGGCAGCGGCTTGGCCGACGTGATGACGTTCAACCTCAAGGACGGCATCACCTGGAAGGATTCCGCCGGCCGCGGGTTCTCCCTCTCGACGAAGGAGATCAAGGATTGGCAAGGCACTCGCGCCGACGCCGGACGCCTCGCGCACGGTTTCCCGAAATCGAACAAGTTCGGGCAGACGATCGAGTGATGCGATTGCGTCCGGCAGGCTCGCGACCCGGCTGCGGCAGACAACGAAAGCGAGCGGCGCGCCGTGGCGCCGTCTACGCCACAGACTTCCGCCTCGCCAGGTAGAGCAGCAAGGCGCCGGCCGAGGCGAACGTCAGCACCAGTCCCAGTCCGATCATCGGATTGGCTGAAATGATGGCCGCAATCAACACGCAGAGCGCAGCGGAGATCATTTGCCAGAATCCGAGCAAAGCTGAAGCGGTGCCGGCGCGATCGCCGAACGGCGACAGGGCCTGTGCGCTGCCGAGCGGATTGACCATGCCCATGCCCAGCAGAAAGACGCAGATGCCGAACAGGAACGGCAGGAAGCGCGGATCGAACAGCGACACGAGCAGCACGATGCTGCCGCCGAGGCCGGCGAGCACCAGGCCCACTTGAATCGATCGATCGAGACCAAGGCGCGGCACCAGCTTCGTTGCCAGCATGCCCGCGCTGAAAACCACCAGCACCGTTCCGGCGAAAAAGAACCCGAGCTGCAACGGCGTGAAGCCAAGGGTTTCTATCAGCACGCGCGGCAACGCCGAAAACATTGCGAACAACGCGCCGAGGATGAGGCTGACGGTCAATGCCGGGATCAGGAAACGGCGATCGATTGATAGGCCAACGTAGGCTTTCGCGATTGCATACGGTGCAAGCACGGCGGCGACACGATGAGTTTCTCCGAAAACGAAAGCATAGGCGATTGCGGTCAGAGCGGCGAACGCCGCGACGAAAAGGAAGGCCGATCGCCAACCGAAAAAGTGATCGAGTGCGCCGCCCACCAGCGGCGAGAAGCCGGGTGCGGCCGCCATCGCGATCATCACGAAGGCGAGGACGCGGGCTAGCTTGGCGCCCTCGAACAGATCGCGGGCGATCGCGCGCGACAGCACCGACGTGGCGCAGGCGCCGGCGGCCTGTACGGCGCGGCCCATGAGCAGAGTGGGTAAATCGTTTGCGAGCGCGCACCAGACGCTGCCAGCGAGATAGATTGCAAAACCCGCGAGTACAGGCCATCGACGTCCATAGCGGTCCGACAACGGACCTACCACCAACTGGCCGACTGCGAACACGGCGAGGAAGATTGTGATCGCCGAGGTCATTGCGGCGGTCGGAACGCTCATTGATATCGCCATCTGCGGCAGCGACGGCAACAGAATGTTTGTGGCGAGCGTGCCGGTTGCGGCCAGCGCGGCGAGCACAGCGATTTGCGCGATAGCAGAGGTGGCTTCGGATCGCGCGCTCTTCGTGCCCGCCGGACGTTCGTCGTTCACGGTTCAACGTTCTTTCATCAATAATATGATGATAATCATACCACCAGCGTTGACGAACCGCAAACCCGCGGCCGGCCGTCCAGCTCGCCCAGAAAGCCGGACCCAGGCACCGTAACTGCAGTTGCGAATGAGTTGCAACTACTCCCGATCCCGGCTATGTTCGGATGAGAGCAGCTGGGAGAGTTCGCGATGTGGTTGAGATGGGGCCGGCAGTTTGTCGGCTTGGTGATGGCGATTGGGTTGTTTGCAGGCCCGGCGCTGGCGCAGCAGCCGGCGGCGGGGAGCAAGCCGTTCCGTGTGGTGACGACGTTCACGGTGATCCAGGACATCGCGCAGAAT
>JBEIPX010000283.1:0-4684 GCA_040376815.1 Bradyrhizobiaceae bacterium | reverse complement strand
GGTGGTTTCGAGGGTGTAAACGATCCTCGTTCGCCCGTTGCCGCCCTAGGGCGCTGCAGCTTTCATAGGCTTCGAAGTTCGGCCTGCCGATCCGAAGCTGGCGAAGCCAGCGAAGCGTGGTGGAGCCAGGCGGGATCGAACCGCCGACCTCTTGCATGCCATGCAAGCGCTCTCCCAGCTGAGCTATGGCCCCGAACTTCAATTCACCGGGCGCGCCGCAAGCGGCGCGTGATTCCCGCTGAAAAATCATACTTTAGAGGTTATCTCAAGCCTCTTCGTCGCCGGACACGTCACCGATGATGTCGGTCACGTCCTCGTCTTCGTCCTCATCTTCGGCGATGAAGGTCGAATCATCATCATCGTCATCGTCGAGCGTCTCATCGACCTCGATGTCATCCTCGGACTCCGGAACGTTCGCCGCAACCTTGCCGGTCTTCTCCTCGGCATCGGCTTCCTCGAGCGAAACCAACTCTTCGCTCTCGGCGACCTCCGGTGCCGCGTCCGGTGTCGCGGCGGCGGCAGCTGCGCGCGCTTCGGCGCGACCGCGCGGCGGCACGACCGGCGCGATCGGCACGACCTCGCCGGTGTAGGGAGAGATCACCGGGGTCTTGTTCAAATCGTAAAACTTCTTGCCAGTGGTCGGGCAAATTCGTTTGGTTCCGAGATCGGATTTAGCCACGGTGGAATCCTGGGGATTTCTTGAAAAACGGTGCTTCACTTGGCTAGTTGCGACGCCGGTGTCAATAGCGCATTGCGGGCCGTTGGGCCGCGTGACCAGCCGCTTTCCGCATGGTAGAGCCCCATCCGCGTAAAGGACCGTTTTCTTGACACAATCTGCGACCCCGACGCCGCTTCAGGCGCGCCAGAGCCCGGCCTTGACCGGGTCGGCGCGGGTGCCTGGCGACAAGTCGATTTCCCACCGTGCCCTCATTCTGGGCGCTCTTGCCGTCGGCCGGACCTCGATTTCGGGGCTGCTCGAAGGTGAGGACGTACTGAACACCGCCAAGGCGATGGCGGCGCTCGGCGCCAGGGTCGAGCGCACCGACGAGCAGGCGTGGCACGTGCACGGGGTCGGCGTCGCCGGCTTCGCGGCGCCGAAGGCCCCGCTCGACTTCGGAAATTCGGGTACCGGCTGCCGCCTCGCCATGGGCGCGGTGGCCGGCTGCCCGATCACCGCGACGTTCGACGGCGATGCGAGCCTGCGCTCGCGGCCGATGCGCCGCATCCTCGATCCGCTGGAACTGATGGGCGCCCGAACGAAAGACGGCGCGGCCGGCGGCAGGCTGCCGCTTGCCATTACCGGCGCGCGCGATCCGGTTCCCATCGTCTACCGCACGCCGGTGGCGTCGGCACAGATCAAGTCGGCGGTGCTGCTGGCGGGTTTGTCCGCGCCCGGCGTGACCACGGTCATCGAGAACGAAGCGAGCCGCGATCACACCGAACTCATGCTCAAGCAGTTCGGCGCTTCGGTCACGACGACACCGGAAGGCGTGCATGGCCGCCGCATCGATCTGAAGGGTCAGCCCGAACTGCATGGCTGCGACGTCGTCGTTCCCGCCGATCCGTCATCAGCTGCGTTCCCGATGGTCGCGGCGCTGGTCGTGCCCGGTTCGGAGATTACTCTGACCGATGTCATGACCAATCCGCTGCGGACCGGTCTCATCACGACGCTGCGCGAGATGGGCGGAGCGATCGACGAGATGGCGCGGCGTGGCGAGAATGGCGAGCCGATGGTGGACTTCCGCATTCGTGCCTCCCAACTGCGCGGCGTCGAGGTGCCGCCGGAACGTGCGCCGTCGATGATCGACGAGTATCTGGTGCTCGCCGTTGCGGCCGCGTTCGCCGAAGGCACGACGATCATGCGCGGCTTGCAGGAATTGCGCGTCAAGGAGTCCGATCGTCTCGAAGCGACGGCAGCGATGCTGCGCGTCAACGGCGTCAAGGTTGAGATTTCCGGCGACGACATGATCGTCGAGGGCCGCGGCCATGTGCCGGGCGGAGGCGTGGTTGCGACCCACATGGATCATCGAATCGCCATGTCGGCGCTGGTGATGGGACTGGCCTCCGACAAGCCGGTCGGCGTCGACGACACGGCGTTCATCGCGACGAGCTTCCCGGATTTCATTCCGATGATGCGCAGGCTTGGAGCCGAGTTCGCATGATCATCGCCATCGACGGTCCTGCCGCGTCGGGAAAAGGTACGCTCGGCAAGCGCCTTGCCGCTCATTACGGCTTTCGGCATCTCGATACCGGCTTGATCTATCGCGCGGTCGCGAAAGCAATGCTCGATGCCGGCGCGCCGCTGACGGACGAAGTGCGTGCCGCCGCGATGGCGCAGGCGCTCGATCCCGGAACGTTCGGCGATCCCGTGTTGAAAACGCAGACGGTTGGCGATGCGGCGTCGGTGGTGTCGGCGCTGCCGCAAGTGCGCGCGGCGCTGGTTGCATTTCAGCGCACCTTCGCAGCTGGTCCGCCCGGCGCGGTCCTCGATGGACGCGACATCGGCACGGTGATTTGCCCGGATGCGGATGTGAAAATTTTTGTGGTCGCAGCACCCGACGTTCGCGCGCGCCGCCGCACGCTGGAAATGCAGGCGCGGGGAGAGAAGGCCGATGAAGCCGCGGTACTCGCGGACATTCTCAAGCGCGACGAACGTGATCGCAATCGCTCCGCTGCGCCGTTGAAGCGTGCGGACGATGCGTTTGAGCTCGACAATTCAAATCTTGATATTGAGGGCGGCGTGCAGGCCGCGATCGCGATCGTTGAAAAGGTTCGTGCGGGGCGCTAACCCCGCACGAACCGGATTCATCAGAGACGATCAGACGGTCTGATAGCTCTCGATCGGCAGATCGGCCGGGATCGGCATTGCGAGCGGCACGATGGTCTCGCGCGACTCGATGCGGCTTTGCGACGTTGCAGGCGATGACGTCATCGAGATGAAGCCGCCGGTCACCACAACGAACGCCATCAGAAACAGAACCTTGAGCATGTGCAGTCCCCCCTTTTGTTTTTCTAATGCGGTCAGGATGCGGGACGGTGCTTAAGGGCGGGTTGCATACGGGAACTCCCGGCAGGGCTTTCACTGCGCGCGGTCAACACGGGCTTGAGAATTGCGCTTAACGGATTGGCCGTTCAGCTTTCGTCAGCCATTTGCGGGCGGATTTCCCAGCGAATTCAGCCTTGCCCGCGATGGGCGCGGAGGCTATATCCCGCTCCGTCCGGGCTGACTTCGACGTTGTCGAGGCTGCCCGAGCGGGCCGGCAGGGCTAAGTCTCTGTTGTCATTGGAGGAAAGCCCGCTCCCGCCTCGTTCCGGCTCCGGGCATCATCATCGTTTCGATCGTGCAGGCATGCTGCCGGCCCGCTCTCGCAACTCGTTGCGGGGCGGTCGTCAAAGGTTGCGGACCTTTGGCCCTGAGCGTTTGAGGCGTCCATCAACCCGAACGGCCGGCAAATATCCCGCACGTGGAGAACAAATGGCTTCGACTGCGAATTCTTACAATCCAACCCGCGATGACTTCGCGGCAATGCTCGATGAATCGTTTGCCGGCGGCAACCTTCAGGAAAGCTCGGTCATCAAGGGCAAGGTTGTTGCAATTGAGAAGGACATGGCCGTCATCGACGTCGGCCTGAAGACCGAGGGCCGCGTTGCCCTTCGCGAATTCTCCGGCCCGGGCCGTGAAAGCACGCTCAAGGTCGGCGACGAAGTCGAGGTGTTCCTCGACCGGATCGAAAACGCACTCGGCGAAGCCGTGCTCTCGCGCGACAAGGCGCGCCGCGAGGAAAGCTGGGGCAAGCTCGAGAAGGCGTTCAACAACAACGAGAAGGTTCACGGCGTCATCTTCAACCAGGTCAAGGGCGGCTTCACCGTCGATCTGGATGGCGCAGTCGCCTTCCTGCCGCGTTCGCAGGTGGACATTCGTCCGATCCGCGACGTCGGCCCGCTGATGAACAACTCGCAGCCGTTCCAGATTCTCAAGATGGATCGCCGCCGCGGCAACATCGTCGTCTCGCGCCGCACGGTCCTCGAAGAGACCCGCGCCGAGCAGCGTCAGGAACTGGTGCAGAACCTCGAAGAGGGTCAGGTCATCGACGGCGTGGTCAAGAACATCACCGACTACGGTGCGTTCGTTGATCTCGGCGGCATCGACGGTCTGCTGCACGTCACCGATATCGCGTGGCGCCGCGTCAATCACCCGACCGAGGTGCTGACCATCGGCCAGACCGTGAAGGTCAAGATCATCAAGATCAACCACGAGACCCACCGTATCTCGCTCGGCATGAAGCAGCTGCTGGACGATCCGTGGCAGGGCATCGAGGCCAAGTATCCGCTGAACTCGCGCTTTACCGGCCGCGTGACCAACATCACCGACTACGGTGCGTTCGTCGAGCTCGAACCGGGCATCGAGGGACTGATGCACGTCTCCGAGATGTCGTGGACGAAGAAGAACATGCACCCGGGCAAGATCGTTTCGACTTCGCAGGAAGTGGAAGTGCAAGTGCTCGAAGTCGATTCGTCGAAGCGCCGCATCTCGCTCGGTCTTAAGCAGACCATGCGCAATCCGTGGGAAGTCTTCGTCGAGAAGTATCCCGTCGGCGCGGTGGTCGAAGGCGAAGTCAAGAACAAGACCGAGTTCGGACTCTTCTTGGGTCTCGACGGCGAAGTGGACGGCATGGTCCATCTC
>JBEIPX010000249.1:0-5295 GCA_040376815.1 Bradyrhizobiaceae bacterium | reverse complement strand
CAGGAACGCGGCGTCCATCTCCCCGCGCTTGATTCTTTGACCTCCGAGCAAGAGGTCGCGCCGTGCCCAGCGCGGTTTGGTCATTTGAACCGGCGTGACGTGGCGCAGACTTTCCTCGACACACAGCGGCAGCAACTGCGCGTCGGCCTGCAATGCACAGCGCTGATCGTGGTGGCGCAAAATCTCCAGCAAGCCTCCGGCGATCAGATGGGTCGTGGTTTCCTGCCCGGCGCCGAAAAGCAGAAAGATCATGGAAACGAGTTCGTCCTCGGTCAGACGTCCTCCTTCCATCTCAACGTCGCGCAACGCCGCGATCAACCCGTCAGGACTGGCGCCGCCACCGGGGCGCGATACGCGCCTCAGCTCGTTCACCACCCGCACGACGCCGGGAATGGCACGGATCACCGCCCCGACATTGGCGGTGTCCTTCAGGCCCCCGAGCCAGGACTTGAAGCGTTCGTGATTGCGTTCCGGCAGGCCGAGCATCGCGCAGATGACTGACAACGGAAGGTCGCGGCAGAACGTCTCCATCAGATCGGCATCCTGTCGCGTCCCGATCCGGTCGAGCAGACGATCGGCCGTCTCGACGATGATCGGCCGGATCGCATCGATGCTGCGGCGCTGAAATGCCTGGTCAACCAGACCTCGCAGCCGGCGATGTTCCGGGTCGTCATGCCCCAGCATGTTCAGCGCGAGGAGCCGGATCGTCCGCGGCAAAACCCGCAGCACGTTGGCCTGAAAGAAGCGTCCGGCATTGGCAGGATCGCGCGCGAACGAGTCGTGGTCCTTGAGCAGCGACGCGCACGTCTCGTGCGTCACGCAAAGCCATGTCCTGCCGACGATCGGCAGCTTGATCCTGATCACGCCGCGGCCAAGCCGCAGGATTTGATCGAGCGTCGGGGCCGGGTCAGCGTGGAAGGACGGCGAAACGAGGTCGAAGTGATGCTCCGGCTCCATGGCATTCCTCAACGCAGGACGTCCCGCGGCCGGCTACGAATCCATACGAGCTTGACGACATTTTGAGGAGATGATGGCGCGCCCGAAAGGATTCGAACCTCTGACCCCCAGATTCGTAGTCTGGTGCTCTATCCAGCTGAGCTACGGGCGCTTTTTGCCAATTCTGCCGTGGGGTTGAAACCCGCCGGCTGATCCGGGGACGGCGGTTTGCGCGGTCCATCGGAGGGCCATGCCTAACGGCTCCAGCCCCGCTTTGCAAGTTCTGGCCCGATATAAACTGATGCCGAATCCGGCCGGTTTGAGGATCAGGCCGGTTTGAGCATCAGGCCCTGGCCCGCTCCGGCCGCATCTGATGCAATTCGATCGGCCGGTCGGGAATCGCGATCCGGAAGGTTGCGCCGATGGTGCCTTCCACCAGGTGGATATCGCCACCGTGCGCGCGGACCAGCTCAGCCGCAATCGCAAGGCCGAGCCCGGTGCCGCCCGCCCGATCCGAGCCCTGAAACGCCTCGAACAGATGCGCGCGCGCCTTTGGCGGAATGCCGGGGCCGGTATCGGCGATCTCGACGATCGACACGATGCCCTCGCGCCGTCCGGTGACGCGGATCTGCCGCTGCGCCACGTGCCCCTCGGGCTGCGCTTCGAGAGCCTGCGCGGCGTTACGCACGAGATTGAGCAATACGCGGAACAGGTGATCGGGATCTGCGTCGATGGTGAGGCCGCGCTCGACGGCGCACACCCATGCGATCGGACTGTCGCCGGCAAGCCCAGCCGATTCGCGCACCTCGGTCACGATCGGATCGAGCAGCACCACGCGGCGATCGGGCGAAGCTTCCTGCGCGCGGCCGTACGAGAGCGTCGACTGGCAGAGCGCGATCGCGCGCTCCAGCGTGCGCATCAGCTTCGGCGCGAAGCGCTGCACCTTTGGATCGGCGACGGTGTTGAGCTGATCGGAGATGAGCTGCGACGACGCGAGAATGTTGCGCAAGTCGTGATTTATTTTTGACACCGCAAGCCCGAGCGCCGCAAGCCGGCTCTTCTGATGCAGCATCGAATTGAGATCGCGCTGCATGTCGGACAGTTCGCGCTCGACCACGCCGATCTCATCGCCGCGGCTGGACGGCGTGATGATCTGCGCCGGGCTTTCCGGATCGCGATGGAATCCGACGAGATTCGCTGTCAGCCGCCGCATCGGCCGCACGAACAGGAAATGCAGCGCAAGATACACAAGGCCCGCAGTGAGAATCGAGATCGCCAGCGACCACAGCAGCACGTTCGCCGAGAAGCGGTACATCGCCAGCCGCAGCGGCCGCTCGTCGAGCACGACCTCGATGAACTGTCCGCCGGTGCGTGAGGGCCCGATCACGCGCATCACCTCGCTGCCGCGCCCGAGCATGACGCGGAACGCGTTGATCGTCGCCGAGCCGACATTCATCTGCCGCAGATCGATATCGTCATCGATGGCGGCCGGCATATCCGCGATCGCGAGCAGCCGGCGCTGCTGACCGAGCTTGATGGCGACGGCGCGCGCGCCGATGCTCTCCAGCAGCTGCTTCGCCAGCGAGTCTGGCACCGCACCGCTCGGTGCGGCATCGAGCACGAGTGCGGCGGTGTTGGCGGCTGCGAGGCGATCGTTCAGCCAGTTGATGCGGAAGTTGGCGATGGAGGGGACGTAGATCAGGATTTCCGCGATCATGACCAGCGGAATGGTCAGCAGCAGGAGCTTGCCGGACAAGCCCAACGGGCGCGGCCACAGGCGCCGCCACAGCGAAAGCCGTGCCGGTTCCTGATCTCGCGGAGCCCCATTTTCGGACTTGCCCGCCGACATCCCGATCACTTGCTCCCCAAGTTACCTGACGAGTTACCTGACAACTTGCCGGACGCCCGCTCCCCGTTGCCTAAGATGGGCATTCCGGAACGCTCCCGGAAGCCCCTCGCCGCATCCCGAGGCGGGCCAATTACCTATACGAAACAACCCGTTCCTGCGTTTCTTCCCATCGCCTTGAAATAACGGGACAACATTGACGAAAACAGGTCGCTCCCGTATAAGCCGCGCCAACTGTCCGCGATGGCCCGGCTCGACCGGGCCGGTCTGTTTTAGGCCGCAACCATCTGGGACTGAACCTCATTCCTCGGCGAATTGCCCAGCGGAGTACGAACCGTGAAGCGGACCTATCAACCCAGCAAACTGGTGCGCAAGCGCCGCCACGGCTATCGCGCGCGTCAGGCCACCCCCGGCGGCCGCAAGGTTCTGGCTGCCCGCCGCTCGCGCGGCCGCAAGAAACTCAGCGCCTGACCGCTCGGCTCGAGACCTCACAGCAACATCCGGTTCTCATCATGGAACGGCTCAGGCAACGGGCGGACTTCCTCGCCGTTGCCAGCGGTGCGCGGCTGGCAAGCCCGGCTTTCGTTGTGCAGCGCCTGCCCCGCGATGACCGCGGCCCCGTCCGTGTCGGCTTCACCGTATCCCGCAAGGTTGGAACCGCGACCGAACGCAATCGCGTCCGCCGCCGCCTGCGCGAGCTCGTCAAGCGGGTCGACGCTTCGGCCATGCGCCCGCACAGCGACTACGTGCTGGTCGGACGGCGCACCGCGCTGAGCCGCGACTTCACCACCATGCTCGACGATCTCAAGGCGACACTTCACCGCCTCGAAAAGGCGCGGCCGGAGCGTCACAAATCAGCTAACAAGCCGGCGCCCGGCGCTGCCTGACCACAATCATCCGATATCTGCATCTGTGCCGAGACAGGCCCACCGACCGACGAGACCTGAACAATGACCGACAATCGCAACACCATTCTCGCGGTCCTGCTGTCCGGCCTCGTGCTCATCGGCTGGCAATACTTCTACAACATCCCGGCGATGGAAAAGCAGCGCGCCCAGCAGGCCGCGCAGCAAGCCCAGACGCCGGCCGGTCAGCCGTCCACTACACCGTCGCCATCACAGACGCCGCAGGCCGGCACCACGCCGTCGCAACCCCAGCCCACGCCGGGAGCCCAACCAGCCGTGCCGGGCGTTGCCTCGTCAATCGTCCCCCGCGCCACCGCGCTCGCCGCCACTCCGCGCGTCAAGATCGAGACGCCGAAGATCTCGGGCAGCATCTCGCTGAAGGGCGGCCGTATCGACGACGTATCGCTGGTTCTGTACCGCGAGACCGTCGATCCGAAATCGCCGGCGATCTCGCTGCTTGCGCCGTCGGGCACCGAGCATCCGTTCTACGCCGAATTCGGCTGGGTCGCCGCCACCGGCTCGAATGCCAAGGTGCCGGATCAGAACACGCTGTGGTCGCAGGAAGGTTCGGGCGCGCTCTCGGCCGACAAACCCGTGGTCCTGACCTGGAACAACGGCGAAGGTCTCGCCTTCAAGCGCACCATCTCCGTCGACAAGGACTATCTGTTCACGCTCAAGGACGAAGTCACCAACACCGGCAACGCGCCGGCGACGCTCTACCCGTATGCGCTGATCTCGCGGCACGGCAAGCCCGTGGTGTCGGGCTATTACATTCTGCATGAAGGCCTGATCGGCGTACTCGGCGAACAGGGCCTGCAGGAGTACGGCTACAGCAAGATGGACGATGACAAGAAGAAGGAGTTCAACGTCACGAACGCCTGGCTTGGCATCACCGACAAGTACTGGGCGGCAACGCTGCTGCCGGACATCACGGCGAAAATCCAGGCGCGCTTCTCGTCGAACCTCGTCGGCAACCTGCGCACCTATCAGACCGACTACCTGCTCGATCCGCAGACGGTCGCGATCGGCGGCACCGGCGTCACCAGCGCCCGCCTGTTCGCCGGCGCCAAGGAAAACGCGGTGATCGACGCCTACGACAAGAACCTGAAGCTCAACCGTTTCGAGCTGCTGATCGACTGGGGATGGTTCTACTTCATCACCAAGCCGATGTTCTGGATGATCGACTGGTTCTTCAAGCTGGCCGGCAACTTCGGCGTCGCCATCCTGCTGGTGACGGTGCTGGTGAAGCTCGTGTTCTTCCCGCTCGCCAACAAGTCCTACGCCTCGATGGCGAAGATGAAGGCAGTCCAGCCGCAACTGCTGGCGCTGCGCGAGCGCTACCCGGACGACAAGGTCAAGCAGCAGCAGGAGATGATGGAGATCTACAAGAAGGAGAAGATCAACCCGATCGCGGGCTGCCTTCCGATTCTGATCCAGATCCCGGTCTTCTTCGCGCTCTACAAGGTGCTGTTCGTCACCATCGAAATGCGGCACGCGCCGTTCTTCGGCTGGATCCAGGATCTGGCGGCGCAGGACCCCACCAATATCTTCACCCTGTTCGGGCTGATCCCGTGGACCCCCACGGCGCTGCCGATCGTGGGCGGGCTG
>JBEIPX010000111.1:0-8177 GCA_040376815.1 Bradyrhizobiaceae bacterium | reverse complement strand
TCGACCAGCGCGAGCCGCCAGATGCCGGTGCGATCGGCGCGCACGCAGCGCGCGCCCGTCATGATGACGGCGCCACGCCCGGCCGCATCGATCGCCGCCAGCATTACCAGCCGCGAGACATCGGCGAGGCACTCGGCCCAGGTGAGGGCGAGGCCGAACGGCCGCTTCAACGGCACGCCCGCCTCGTGATGGGTGATGTCGAGCGTGTTGGAGCGCGGCAGGACGCGTTCCGGCGCGAGGCGGTCGTAGACGTGCAGCATGGCCCGCAGCGGCCAGAGCGGACGCCTCTCCTCCTGTGCCGGCATGAACACCGGCAACGGCCGCACCACATGCGGCGCGTTGCGCAACCAGCGGTCACGCTCGGTGAGGGAGCGGCGAATGCGGCGAAACGCGCCCTGCTCGATCGCGGCGACATGGCCCTGCATCAGGCCCATACAGGCGGACTGGCCGGAGCCGAGATCATCCTGCTCGATCAGGACGACGCGCAGACCACGGCCGGCGGCGTCGCGCGCAATCGATGCGCCGTTCAGACCGCCTCCGATAATCGCGAGGTCGTAGTCCGCCATCGATCCTGCTCCCGCCTCCAGCATGGCAAGAGCGCCGGGGAAAGCCAAGATTTCTGATGGCCGAGAATTTCAGAATGATGAGAAACCACGCAGGGATGCGGATTCCTGCACGTGGGCGTCGTCAGCTTGCCCGCAGGGCTTCCGGACCAGCCTTCGGCGCCGGCCGGCCGACCAGATGCGGATACTGATCGATCCGCGCCGGTTTGCCGATGAAGTATCCCTGCACCAGATCGCAATCCTCGCGGGCCAGGAAGTCGAGCTGCTCGCCGGTTTCGACGCCTTCGGCGACGATCGTAATCTGCAAGCCATGGCCGAGGCCGATCACGGCGCGGACGATCGCCGCCGACTGCGGGTTGCGGCCGAGGTTCATGATGAAGGCGCGGTCGATCTTGATCTTGTCGAACGGGAACGCTTGCAGGTAGGTCAGCGAGGAATAGCCGCTGCCGAAATCGTCCATGGCGATCTTGACGCCGAGCGACTTGAGCTGGCGCAGCAGCAGCAGCCCGCGCTCGAAGTCCTCGATCAGCACGCCTTCGGTGATTTCCAGTTCGAGCCGGCCGGGCGCAAGGCCCGTCTCGAGCAGGATCGAGTGTACGAGGCCGACGAGGTCGCCGTGCTGGAACTGCGCGGGCGACAGGTTGACCGAGATTTCAAGCGGCTTCGGCCATGACGCTGCCTCGCGGCAGGCCTCGCGCAGAATCCATTCGCCCATCTCGACGATCAGGCCGCTGTCCTCGGCGAGCGGAATGAAGTCGGCCGGCGAGACGAAACCGCGCGCCGGATGAATCCAGCGCGCCAGTGCCTCGAAGCCGATGACCTCGTTACCGGAGGCATCGCCGGCGCCGCCGCGTGCCGTCATCGCCTGCGGCTGATAGTGCAGCGACAGCTCGCCGTTGCGGATGGCATTTGCGAGATCCTGATGCAGCGCGCGGCGATCGCGGATCTGCTGATCCATCTCGGCCTCGAAGAAGCGGATCGAGCCGCGCGACTTCGACTTGGCGCGGAACAGCGCGGCGTCGGCGTTGGCGAGCAGGGTCGCGGCGTTGGTGCCGTTCTGCGGATAGATCGAGATGCCGGTGGTCAGCCCGAGCCGGATCGGCTTGCCGTTGAAATCGAAATCCTTGCGCACCGCATCGCCGAGCCGTTCCGCAAGCTGGAGCGCTGCTTCCGGCTGTTTGCCGTCGATGATCAGGCCGAACTCGTCGCCCGACAGCCGCGCCACCACGCCGCCGGAAACCACCGCCTGCATGCGGCGCGCGACCTCGATCAGGATTTCGTCGCCGACCGAGTGACCGAACACGTCGTTGACTTCCTTCAGCCGGTCGAGGTCGACCGAGAGCACCGCGAATTCCTCGCCGATGCCTTCGCACGCATCGATCATCTGCGTCAGCGATTGCAGGAAGGCGGCGCGGTTCGGCAGATCCGTCAGCGCGTCGTGATAGGCCATGTGCGCCATGCGCGATTCGATCTGGCGGCGCTGCGTCACGTCCTCGTGGGTCTGGATGATATACTGCGGCGCGCCCGCGTCGTCGAACACGGCGACCCGGCGGGTCGAGAACAGCCGCAAGCCTTCGCTGGTGCGGATCGGCTGTTCTTCGGCGACGACCGTCTTCTTGCGGATCGCCTCCTGATCGCGCCGCGCCGCATGTTCGGCGACGTCGTTGCCGAACAGGTCAACGATTTTCTTGCCGATGGTTTCCTCGCGCGACCGGTTGAGAATGGTTTCGGCGCCGCGGTTGACCATCTGGTATTGGCCGTCGTTGATGCAACGAACCATCAGCGCGACCGGAATATTGTCGACGATGCGCTCGAGGAACTTGCGCGCGCTCTCCAGTTCGTCCGACATGTGACGGCGTTCGGTCACGTCTTCGAACAGCGCGATCAGGAATTGCGGATTGCCCTTCTCGTCGCGTGCGACGACGCGGGTGCTCGCGAGCACGCGCTGCTCGCCGCCACGTTCGACGGCAAACTCGTTGCTGTAGTAGCCGGTTCCGCACGCGATGGCCGCGCGATCCGCTTCGTCGATCGCAGCTGCCGACACCGCCGAGAAGATTTCATCGGCGCGGCTGCCGATGATCTTCTCGCGCGGGATCCGCGAGAATTCCTCGAAGGCACGGTTGGCGAGCGTATAGCGTCCGTCATCGATGTTCTTCGCGGCGATACAGACCGGGATGTTGTCGACCACCGATTCAAGGAAGTTCTTGGTGGAGGCGAGCTGACGGCCGAGCGCGCGCTGCTCGGTGCAGTCCTCATGCAATGAGACGACACCGCCGGACGGAAGCCGGCTGTTGTGAACCTGGATCGAACGGCCGTCCGGCAACTCGACGACAATTTTTGCGTTGGCATGGACCCGCGCCATGTACTCCTCGAGCGTGCCGCCGAGCATGCCCTTGCGGTGGCGCATCTCGATCAGGTCATCGTTGGTGATGCCCGCGAACAGGTCGGAACGGTCGATACCGTAAATTTCGAGGTAGCGGTCGTTGCAGAAAACCACGCGCCGCTGCGCGTTCGCCATGACGATGCCCTGGCTCATGCGATTGAGCGAGCTGTCGATGAAGGCGATGCGCCGTTTGTGCGACATGCGCACGCGCCGCAGCGCGGCCGACACCCAGATCAGGATCGCAGCGAGCAGTGCGAGCACGGCGAACGTGCCGAGCAGCATCTGCCAGAATACACGCGGATCGGCGGAAATGAGGCTCGCATCCGCATAGAAGGTGCCGCGCGCGGGCTCCGCAGCGGCGGAACTCGCAAGCAACGACACGGCAAACGCTAAAAACCCGGCCAGCGCCGGGTGATTGGGCTCGCTTCCTGCCAGCCAACGTCGTTTCGTCATTCCACACCTGCGAAATTCGCAGGCAGCACTGTGGGTTGTACCCGTTGGTTTCGGGTAAACGCGTAGGTCACGAAACAGACAATTTGTCATAAATACGCGCAACCGGCGGCTTACGGTGAACATCCGGTAAACGTGCGCAACCGATCTGTCCGGATTTGGCACGAACCGCGCTTCCCACCGCCGCCGCGGCTTAATAAACAGTGAATCGGAAAAGGCCGCGCACCAGGAACTGCTTGAAAAATGGACAGTGTTGAATGCGTCGTCGTCGGCGCGGGTGTGGTTGGGCTCGCGATCGCACGGCGGCTGGCACAAGCAGGGCGCGAGGTGATCGTCCTCGAAACAACCGGCGGCATCGGCAACGGCACTTCCTCGCGCAATAGCGAGGTGATCCACGCCGGCATCTATTATCCGGCCGGCAGCCTGATGGCGCGGTTCTGCGTCAGCGGCAAGCAAGCGCTCTATGCCTACTGCGAGAGCCACGGCGTTCCGTACAAGCGCTGCGGCAAGCTGATCGTCGCGACCACGCCGGAGGAATCGGCGAAACTCGCCGCGATCAAGGCGCAGGCGGCGGCAAACGGCGTCACCGATCTCCAACAGCTCGACGGGGCGCAAGTGAAGGCGATGGAGCCGGCGCTTGCAGCGGACACCGCGCTGCTTTCACCCTCGACCGGCATCATCGACAGCCACGCCTACATGCTGGCGCTGCGCGGCGACGCAGAAGATGCCGGTGCGGCGCTCGCGTTCGAAGCGCCGCTGCAACGCGCATCGGTCTCGGCGAACGGCTTCACGCTCGACGTCGGCGGCGAGGCGGCGATGACGCTGCAATGCGATTTGCTGATCAATGCCGCTGGCCTCGGTGCGGTCGCGACCGCACGCAGCATCGACGGCATGCCGCGCGATCTGATTCCGCAAGCCTATCTCGCCAAGGGCAATTACTTCAGCTGCAGCGCGCGGGCACCGTTCACCCACCTGATCTATCCGGTGCCGGAGCCCGGCGGGCTCGGCGTCCACCTGACGCTCGACATGGCCGGGCAGGCGCGTTTCGGCCCCGACGTCGAATGGGTCGAGACGCTCGATTACGAGGTCGATCCGAAACGGGCCGAGCGCTTCTATCCGGCGATCCGCCGCTACTGGCCGTCATTGCCCGACGGCGCGCTGCTGCCGAGCTATTCGGGCATGCGGCCGAAGATTGTGCCGCCCGCGGTCGCGCGGCAGGACTTTGTGATTCAGGGCCCGCGCACGCACGGCGTCGCCGGCCTGATCAATCTGTTTGGAATCGAGTCGCCCGGCCTCACGTCGTCGCTCGCCATCGCCGACGCCGTCGCCGCAATCGCGGACGAAGGCTAGCAGACAACACGGCGACCAGTGCTGCCCTCTCAAGAAGGCAGCGACGCGATCGCTCTTGACGGCTTTTCGAAACCTGTGCGGCGTTTCAGTGCAGCGTATCGCTGGCTACGTGCCTCAAGCGCTCGATCTGATCCTTCAGATGCAGTTTGCGGCGCTTCAATTCGACGATTTGCATGTCGTCAGTGGACAGATGCATCAACGCGTCGTGCAGTTCACTTTCGAGATTGCGGTGTTTGCGTTCCAGCTCAACGAGATGCGCCTCTATCGCCATACGAAGTCTCCTCTATGGGGTTGGACCTCAGCACCTGACTCTGGATAAGCAAGTGTACATGAGCCGCGTCGCCTGTCGACAGAATTGCGACTGCGGCGGCTGCATGACGCATGACGGAACTACTCAGTGTTAACGATTCAAAAACGAGGGGTTTTCACAAGAAATTCAAAGCCAGGGCTCCGGAACCGGCGGTGAGTTACGGGGATAACCTGACCTTCGCGCGTGCCTGGCGCGCATACCGGCTTCGCCCCTTACGCGACCTGCCGGCCGAAAGTGGCGGCAAGCCGCGAACGCAATTCCACTCCGGCGAAAAATGCATTAGGCAGTTGGAACAGGCTGCCACGGACGTCACCGCAAACGGCCTGCCCGGATTGACGGCGGCCATGAACGACAACGACGGCGAATTGCTTGCGGAGCTTGCAAAACTGCAGCAGGAACACCGCGACCTCGACGCTGCGATCGAGGCGCTGCATCATTCGCCCGCTCCGGATCTCCTGCGCCTGCAACGCCTGAAGAAGCGCAAGCTGCATCTGCGCGACCGGATATCGTTCATCGAGGACCAGATCACGCCGGACATCATTGCCTGACGGGTGTCCGGAGACGCCCATAGCTGCGTTAGCCAGGCTAATGGAGCGGATTTGACATTCGCTAGCTCTTGCCGCGATCTCCCATGCGAATGTCAAATCCAAAGCTCCATTAGAGATCAACAATGGCTGGTGGTTATCGATTCTGGCCTTTGCGATCAGAACCCGCTGCAACGGAATGCAAAGGCCAGAATCGGACCACCAGCGGGAAATCATTGAAAACTGCGGCGAAAAGCACCCCTGAGCGCCTTGCCACCCCGACCTTCAACCCTATAATCCGCGCTCTTTTTTCGGATTCTGAAACCCTTAAATGACCATCCAGCCTCTATGACGGTACCTGTCGCCATCATCATGGGAAGCCAGTCGGACTGGGAGACCATGCGCCATGCCGCCGAGACGCTGGACGCGCTCGGGGTCAAGCACGATGCCCGAATCGTCTCCGCGCACCGGACCCCGGAGCGGCTATACAGCTTTGCCAGAGGGGCGAAAGCGGCGGGCTTCAAGGTGATCATCGCCGGCGCCGGGGGCGCGGCGCATCTTCCCGGCATGGCTGCATCGCTGACCGAACTGCCCGTGTTCGGCGTCCCCGTCGAATCCAAGGCGCTGAGCGGCGTCGATTCGCTGCACTCGATCGTGCAGATGCCGGCCGGCATCCCGGTCGGGACGCTCGCGATCGGCAAGGCTGGCGCGATCAACGCGGCGCTTCTCGCCGCCAGCGTGCTCGCATTAAATGACACCGCGCTCGCCGGCCGCCTCGCGGCCTGGCGCAAGGCGCAAACGGAGGCCGTCGCGGAACGGCCGGAGAGCAAGGCTTGATCCCCCCGGTTAAACTGAAAGAAGGCGACACCATCGGCATTCTCGGCGGCGGTCAGCTCGGCCGGATGCTGGCGATGGCGGCGCCCCGCCTCGGGCTGAAGTGCCGCGTGTTCTCGCCCGATCCGGACTCGCCGGCGTTCGACGTGGTGCAGAATGCAACGTGCGCCGAATACGCCGACGTCGAGGCGCTGGAGCTGTTCGCCGCCGATTGCGACGTGCTCACCTACGAATTCGAGAATGTGCCGGCTGCGACCGCGATGATCCTCGCCGCGCGCCGTCCCGTGCTGCCGAACTATCGGGTGCTCGAGACGACGCAGGATCGTCTTGTCGAGAAGGACTTCGTTTCGAAGCTCGGTATCGGCACGGCGCGTTACGCGGATGTGACTTCGGCCGAGACGCTGCGCGACGCCATTGCGAAGATTGGCCTGCCCGCCGTGCTGAAGACGCGCCGCTTCGGCTACGACGGCAAGGGCCAGGTGATCATCCGCGAGGGCAACGATCCGGCGAAGGCCAATCCTGAGAAGGCATGGGCCGATCTCGAAACGAAGGCCGCGATCCTCGAGGCCTTCGTGCCGTTCGAGCGCGAGATTTCAGTCGTCGCCGCGCGCGGCATGGACGGCGAGGTGGTCTGCTTCGACGTCACCGAGAACAAGCACCGCGACCACATCCTGAAGTTCTCCTACGCACCTGCGGCGATCCCGGACGCACTCGCCGCGCAGGCGCGCGAGATCGCCACATCCATTGCCAACGCGCTGAACTACGTCGGTGTGCTGGCGGTCGAGATGTTCGTGGTTCCGGGCGCAGGCGGCGCATCGATCCTCGTCAACGAGATCGCGCCGCGGGTTCACAACTCCGGCCACTGGACGCTCGACGGCTGCTCGGTCTCGCAGTTCGAGCAGCACATCCGCGCGATCGCCGGCTGGACGCTGGCGCATCCGGTGCGGCATGGCAAAGTGACGATGACCAACCTGATCGGCAGCGACATCGACGACGTCAGCAAGTGGCTCGGCGTCCCGGGCGCGAGCGTTCACATCTACGGCAAGGGCTCGGCGCGCCCCGGCCGCAAGATGGGGCACGTCACTCAGGTGGAAACGTCAGACAAGTAACGCGAGGCGGCCGCCGCAGCCGGCGACAGCCTCGCAACTCCCGGCTTATGTCCTGCCTTCGACAATGCCGCCCGGTTCGTTGCTGAGCCAGCGATAGACCACGCCGCCAATGACGCCGCCGATCAGCGGCGCCACCCAGAACAGCCACAGCTGCTGAAGCGCCCAGCCGCCGACGAACAGCGCGGGACCGGTGCTGCGCGCAGGATTCACCGAGGTGTTGGTGACGGGAATGCTCACGAGGTGGATCAGCACCAGCGCGAAACCGATCGCGAGCGGCGCGAAGCCGGCCGGCGCCTTGCCATGGGTTGCGCCCATGATGATGAACAGGAACATCGCCGTCATCGTCACCTCCATGACGAGACAGGCGATCAGGCTGTACTTGCCCGGCGAATTCGCACCGTAACCGTTGGAGGCAAAGCCCTTGGCAATATCGAAGCCTGCCGCTCCGCTGGCGATGACATACAGCAAGGCCGCGGCGGCGATCGCGCCGACGACCTGGGCGATCACGTAGGGCAGGATTTGTCCAGCAGGAAAGCGGCCGCCGGCTGCGAGCCCGACCGTCACCGCCGGATTGAGGTGGCATCGGGAAATATGCCCGATGGCATTGGCCATGGTGAAAACGCTCAGGCCTAACGCAAACGACACCCCGAGCAG
>JBEIPX010000446.1:0-2951 GCA_040376815.1 Bradyrhizobiaceae bacterium | reverse complement strand
TCCAAAATTTGATGCAAGGACTGGATTGCTTCGTCGGCTCCGCCTCCTCGCAATGACGGTCATGAAAAAGCCCGCCGGGGAGGCGGGCTTTTGCATTCTCGTTGCGTGCGGCGATCAGTTCGCCTTGACCTCGATCTTGCCCTTCATCGCCGGATGCAGGCCGCAGATGTAGTCGTAGATACCGGCGTCCGCGAGGGTCAGCTTCGTGGTCTGGCCCTTCTGGATGATGGGCGTGCGCTGCGCCTTGGCGCCGGTGATGGTCACCTGATGCGGCGAGCCGTCGGCGTTGTACCAGGTGATCTGCTGGCCGGGGGCGACCACGACCGTCTCCGGACCGAACTTGAAGTCGGCGACGCTGACGATACCGGGGCCCGCCTGCGGCTTCGCTTCCTCGCCGGGCTTGGTGCCCTTCAGGCTCGCCAGCGAGATGACGAAGTCCTGTCCGGCGTGCGGCTTGTGGCACTCGAAGCAGCCCTTGATGTTGGCTTTCTCGTTCGCCTTCTTGTCGGGGCCGAACGCCTGATACTCCCATTCGCCGTTGCGCAGCGCATCGGGATATTCGGTGCCCCAGCCGGCGCGCTTTTCCATCACGGTGTAGGCAACGAGATCGCCCTTGATGAAGCGGCCGTTCGCGTCCTTTGCCGGATTACCGGCCGCGTCGAGCTGCGCCTTGTACTGAACGAGCGTCAGCACGGTGCCGCTCGGAATCGGCTTCCCCTCGCGTGCGAGGTCGACGACGTTCGGCGGCGACGCCCACAACTCGCGATACTGCTTGTTGTCGTGGCGATCGACGATCGAATACAGCGCGCCCTTGTCCTTCTGGTCGAAGCCTTCCGGGTAGGCGACCTTATCGGCGCCGGCGAGCGCCGAGAACGCAATCGCGGCGCCGCAGGCGGTGCCGAGCAAAGCTGCGGCCGTCGCCGCCTTCAGATGTCTCATGTGATGTGCCCCTTGTCGCCCGTCGCCGGGCATCGCGTCATGGTTCGGCAAGTTGTCTGTCCGGCGAGTTGTCTCGGCGGACGGCGCGAACGGCCGTTGCGAGCAGCGATCCGAATCTGATGTCCGGATTCCTAGAACTCTTCTTAAGCGCAAGAGGACACTAATATCAGGGGCTTGTCAGCCTCTACACACATGCGTGTGATGGATGGTGGCCGGTTACCGGATTGCTGACAATGCAATCGATTAGTCTGATTTGTGATCGCGGCTTCGAAGCCACGTCGGCGCGCGACGATTGTCATGATCGCGATGCTGGTCGGCCGCGTGATCCTTGCGCGCGCGGTCGCGGACGAAGCCTACCGGCGCGAGATTCTCGATGCCGTGCGCCGTGCGGCACTCGACCTCGCCGAATAGGTTCAAAAAAGCGGCCCCGTCATTCGCGACGGGGCTAGTGTCTCGATTCCGAAGTTCGCATTCATCTGCTGCGATCTCGTTTGCGAACTTCGGAATCGAAAGGACACTAGCAACTTATTGAACTAGTGTGGCTTTGGTTCAGAAGTCCGCATGACGAAGGTGCAGCAACAATGATGCGGACTTCTGAACCGCCACACTAGGTCAGAAGCCGGCGTGAACCGCGCCGGCCTCATGGGAGGACGGCAGCCATTTATGCTGCCCGGTAGATCGCGAGCTCTTCCTGGAAACCCTTGCCCGCCGCCGGGCGCGCGAGCACGCGCTGCTGGTGCGCCTGGATGTTCGGGTAATCCGCAAGCTTGATCGGGTCTTTCCCTTTCAGCATCGCCGGTGCCTGCAGCCAGCTGACGACAACCGCGAGATAGATGTCGGCCACGGAGTATTGGCCGGCCAGCCAGTCGCGCGTCCCCAGCGCCGCATCGGTGTACGCCAGCACCTTGCGCGCACGATCGAGCAGGTAACCCCGCGCTTCGGCGGGAGCCGGTGTGGTTGTCGAGAGTACGGGCTCCAGTGCGCCAGTGTGCAGTTCGGAGTTGATCAGGCCGAGCCACTTGCGCATCTGCGCGCGCTCCTTGCCCTGAGGCGCGAGGCCGGCCTCCGGCTTGAGGTCGGCGATGTACTCGAGAACGGCGATGTTCTCGGTCAGCAGATCGCCGTCATCGCAACGCAGGACCGGGACCTGGCCGCGTCCGTTGATGGCCATGAAATCCCGGCCATCCACGGTTTTCTTCTCTTTCAGATTGACGCGGACGAAACTGGCGGGAATGCCGGCCTCATAAAGTGCTATGCGTGAGGCGAGCGAGCAGGCCATGGGCTGGAAGAACAGTTCCATCGGAAGGTCTCCGGCAAGGGGATTGCGCCTGACCGGGCACGATCCGGGGTGACTAGATATCTGGAGTGGATGCTCCTAATAAAAGCATTAGACCTGCCCTCATGCCGCGGTCAAGGGATATTGGAGTGAGTGCATCAGAAAAAGAAAAGGCGAAGCCCGGGCGTGGCCGTCCGCTGGCATTCGACCGGACCCGCGCGCTCGATGCGGCGATGCGGCTGTTCTGGGATCGCGGCTATGAGGGCACCTCGTTCGCCGAACTGATCGAGGCGATGGGGATCAGCGCCTCGACGTTCTACAATTCGTTCGGCAGCAAGGAGAAGCTGTTCGAGGAGACCGTGCGATACTATCTCGGCCGGCCGGGCGGCAGCGCTATCCAGGGCATCCTGTCCGCGCCCATCGATACGCGCGAAGCCTTCGAGCAGTTGCTTGAGGCGACGGCCGCCGAATACACCCGCAAGGACTTGCCGCCCGGCTGCATGGTTTCGCTGTCGGCGACGCAGACGCCGCCCGATCTGCAAACCGTGCGCGAGATGATGGTTCGCTACCGTGCGGTCGTCGACTACGCCTTTGCCGAGCGGCTCAAGCGCGGGATCGCCGCGGGCGATCTGCCGCCGGATACGGACGCAAAGCAGCTCGCCGGATTTTTCGCGACGCTGTTTCGCGGCATGGCGATTCAGGCGCGCGACGGCAAGTCCAGGAACTATCTCGCGGC
>JBEIPX010000356.1:0-3862 GCA_040376815.1 Bradyrhizobiaceae bacterium | reverse complement strand
CTTCACCTGCCAAGACGACGAGATTTAGCAAGATTTCGTTAACATTCGGTTGGGTGAAGCCGGGTCGCTGCGCTCAGAAATATCAATTGGCGGCAATGGCTTACCGGTATCGGCATGGTTGGCGTCGGCCGTGAAGCGGGCAGGACCCTTGATCGATCGCCGAGGCTGACGGCGAGCGCGCAGTACAATTGAGCTTCCGTCGCGACAATTTGACCCATCAGCCCGAAAAGCCACCGCCGTCCAGAAAAGCCTGCTCGTCCGCTGTGGTCTCGCGGCCGAGGATTGTGTTGCGATGAGGAAAGCGTCCGAAGCGGCGCACGATGTCCGCGTGATCTTCGGCAAAGCCGAGATTAAAGGTGTTGCCGGCCGCCTTGAACAGCTCGACACAACGTTCCTGATGCTTGAGCTCCTCGGAGTGCATGAACGGCATGTAGACGAACTGCTGCATTTCGGCATCGACGCGCGTGTCGACGCCTTTGCTCAAGGCACGCTCGGACGTCCGCAGTGCGAGTTCGTCGGTCGCGTAAGTGCGCGGGTCGTTGCGGAACATGTTGCGGGGAAACTGGTCGAGCACGATGATCAGTGCCAGCGAGCCGTCGTCGCTTGCTTCCCAAGAGCTCAATTCGCCGTGCGAAGCTGCTTCCCATGTGGCCATGAAGCGCGAGGTGACCTCGCGATCAAATGCTGCATCCTTTTTCCACCAGCGATCCGGGCCGGCCGCGCGCCAGAAGCTGATCACGTCGTCCGGAGTTGCGATTGTGCTCATTCTTGCCGTCTCCTCGGTGCGTCGCGCCTCAATAAAGAAAAAGCTCCCGGGTGTAAGCCCGGGAGCTTGAACTCTTCGTGACGCAGGGCAGGGATCAGGCCGCCGCAGCCGCCTTCTGGCCTTCGTCGCGCAGCTCGCGCCGCAGGATCTTGCCGACCGGCGTCTTCGGCAGTTCGGTGCGGAATTCGACGATCTTCGGCACCTTGTAGCCGGTGAGCTCGGTGGCGCAGAACTTGAGCACGTCCTGTGCGGTCAGGTTGGGGTCCTTCTTGACGATGAAGGCCTTCACCGCTTCGCCGGACTTCGGATCGGGAACGCCGATCACCGCGCATTCGAGCACGCCTGGATGGCTGGCGATGACTTCCTCGACCTCGTTCGGAAACACGTTGAAGCCCGACACCAGAACCATGTCCTTCTTGCGGTCGATGATCTTGGTGTAACCGTCCGGCGCCATGATGCCGATGTCGCCGGTGCGGAAGTAGCCGTCCGGCGTCATCACCTTTGCGGTTTCTTCCGGCCGGTTCCAGTAACCGACCATCACCTGCGGGCCCTTGGCGCAAATCTCGCCGGGCTCACCGAGCGGCACTTCCTTGCCGTCGTCATCGCGGATCGAGATGTAGGTGCTCGGCACAGGAATGCCGATCGAGCCGCTGAACTTGTCGGTGTCGGCCGGGTTGCAGGTCAGTGTCGGAGACGTCTCGGAGAGGCCGTAGCCTTCCGACAGCGCGGTGCCGGTGACCTGGAGCCACTTGTCGGCGACGGGCTTCTGAACCGCCATGCCGCCGCCGAAGCAGCTCTTCAACTTGGAGAAGTCGAGGTTCTTGAACTCCGGATGGTTGAGCAGGCCGTTGTAGAGCGTGTTCACCGCCGGGAAGCTGTTGACCTGATACTTCTTCAACTCCTTGACGAAGCCGTCCATGTCCCGCGGGTTCGGGATCAGCAGGTTGGCGCCGCCGGCGCGCACCGCCAGCAGGAAGCAGGCCGTCAGCGCGAAGATGTGATAGAGCGGCAGCGCGCAGACGATCAGCAACTGATCGACGATCGGCGGCTTCGACAGCGCCGGTTGCAGCCAGGCGTCATTCTGCAACACGTTCGACAGGATGTTGCGATGAAGCAGCGTTGCGCCCTTCGACACGCCGGTGGTGCCGCCCGTGTATTGCAGGAACGCCACGTCGTCGCGGGTGATCTGCGGCTTGGTGAACTTGAGGCCCTTGCCCTTGGCGACCGCGTCGTTGAAAGCGACGGCGCTCGGGATCGAGAACGCCGGGACCATCTTCTTCACGCGGCGGACGACGAAGTTGACGATCACGCCCTTGAAGCCGAGCAGGTCGCCCATGGTGCCCATGACGACGTGCTTGACGTTGGTCTTGGCGATGACTTTCTCGAGCGTGGAGGCGAAGTTCTCCAGAATGATGATCGCTTCGGCGCCGGAATCCTTGAGCTGATGCTCAAGCTCGCGCGGCGTATAGAGCGGGTTGACGTTCACAACCGCGTAGCCGGCGCGCAGGATCGCCGACGTCGCCACTGGATGCTGCAGCACGTTCGGCATCATGATCGCGACGCGCGATCCCTTCGGCATGCCGGTGCTTTGCAGGTAGGCACCGAGCGCGAGAGACATGGCGTCGAGCTCACCGTAGGTGATCGCCTTGTCCATGAAGTAGAAAGCCTTACGGTCGCGGAACTTGGCGAAGCTCTCCTCGAGCAGTTCGACCAGCGACGAGTATTGATTTGTATCGATATCGGCGGGCACGCCGGCCGGATACTGCTTGAGCCAGATACGCTCCATGATCATTCCCTCTCTAGAGACATCGCGCCCGTTTCTTGTGGCGGGTGTGCGGATGGACTGATTATCGGAGGAGTTGCGGAATGTGGCAAGCTGCGGGCGGCTAAGCGCCGCGTACATTCACGCGTGTATGATGAATCCCGGTCCGCGCGCTGGCATGCAAGACGCTGGCGCAGTCACATCGCGCCGATGCCGCATGGCACACCCATGCTGATTTCGCATGGCGAAATCGATGCACGATCTTGACCCGCCTCGTGGCGGTGGTGCGATCAGGACCGCGGTGCCGAAGCTGCGCTCGCAGCAGGCTTCGGCTTTGGCTTCGCAGCGGGAGCGGCTGCCGCAGGCTTCGCGCCGGCTTTCGGCTTTTCGCTCGCGGCAGCGATGGCCGGCTTAGCCGCGACCTTGGGCTTGTCGGCTGGTTTTGCGGCTGCAGCCGCGGGTTTCGCGGCGACGGCGGGTTGGGGCTTGGTTTCGGGCTTGGGCTTGGCGATGCGCGTCTTTTTCTTGCGCGCCTTGGGCGTCTGCTTGAGCTCTTCGGCGGCGACCGCCGCGACCAGCGCCGCACCCGTTTTCTTCGGGCCGGTGTAGACGATGACGGCCTGCACCGGGCCCGGCGGCTGCAATAGCTGCGACGGCTTCACTGGGGTGGTTCCGGCGGCGAACATCGAGATCAGATTATCATTGTTGCCGTTGCTCTCAGCGATCGCGTTGTCATCGTCGGATTCGGGACCGGGGCGCTTACGCTTCGGCCCGCACATGTCGTCGCGCAGGTTCGGCGGCGCGGCATCGATCGGCGCCAGCGCCTCGACGTTGCCGAGCGAGGGCTTCAGCCACGACAGGCCGTTGCCGGAGAAGCCGCGTTCGAGAAGCTGCGCGGCCTTCACGGCGCGGATCGGTCCCGATTGCGCGCCGAGCACGACCGCGATCAGCCGCTTGCCGTCGCGCGTCGCGGAGGCGACGAGATTGAAGCCGGAGGCGCAGATGAAACCGGTCTTCATGCCGTCGGCGCCCGGATAGCGGCCGATCAGGCTATTGTAGTTGCGCATGACGCGGCGGCCGAACTTGATGGCCGGCGCATTGAAGAAGCGATCATACTCGGGAATGTCGCGCATGATGGCACGCGCGAGCATCGCGAGGTCGCGCGCGGACGTCACCTGGCCGTCGGCCGGCAAGCCGTTCGGGTTGACGTAGTTCGTCTGCGTCATACCGAGCCGCTGCGCGTTGCGGTTCATTTCGGCGGAGAAGTTGTCGATCGATCCGCTGACGCCCTCGGCCAGCACGGCGGCCATGTCGTTCGCCGATTTCACCATCAT
>JBEIPX010000272.1:0-4787 GCA_040376815.1 Bradyrhizobiaceae bacterium | reverse complement strand
TCCGCAAGATCTCGTTCATGATCATCGCTGCGTTTCCGCCGCTGATCGCGATCCTGCTGTCGCTCGGCGCGTTGGGATGGGCGGGCTTCAGCCTGAACATGTTCCTCAACGTGATGACGCCGCTGATCATGGTGATCAGTTTCTCGGACTCGATGCAGCTGACCTTCGCGGCGCGCGACCGGCTGATCGCAGGCGAAGACAAGTACACGGCGTTCCGCAACGCCGTACTGGTGGTCGGCCCCGCCTGCGTGCTGACGCATGCGACCGCCGGCATCTCATTCCTCGCGTTGCAGTTCTCGGACTCCGATTTGATCCGCACGTTCGGCGAGGCGGGTTTCGCCGCGACCGTGATTGCGCTCGTGGCCGTGCTGTCGCTCGTGCCGGTCTTCGGTGTGCTGCTGGTTCGTAAGGAAGAAGCATTCGCCGCCAAATTCCGCGGAGCCGATGCGGGTGTGGCGGCTTTGCGCACCTTCTGCGCCTGGATCGCCGCGCGGATGGTGAAGCGGCCTGGCCTTTACAGCCTCGTTGCGCTGCTGATCGTCGGCGGTCTTGGCATCATCTACGCAAGCCTCGAGCCGCGCTATCGTCTCGCCGACCAGGTGCCGGACAAGCGTCAGGCGGTGGCGGCCTCGAGCCGCCTCGATGCCAAACTCACCGGCGCCAATCCGATCGACGTGCTGATCGAATTCCCCAAGGGCAAGTCGCTCTATGCGCCTGAAACGCTGAAGGCGATCGCCGACGTGCACGCCCTGATCGAGAAGCAGGCCGGCGTCGGTAACGTCTGGTCGATCGAGACGCTGCGGCGGTGGCTGGCCGAGAAGGCCGGCACCACCGACGTGAAAGTGCTGAAGGAGTATGTCGATCTCTTGCCGAAGCAGATCGTCCGCCGCTTCATCTCCGCGGAGGAAGATGCGGTTGTCGTCTCCGGGCGCGTGCCCGACCTCGATTCCAGTCAAATCCTGCCGGTCGTCGAAAAGATGGACAGCGCGATGGATTCGGTCCGCAAGGCCAATCCCGGTTACGAGATCGCGGTCACCGGCCTGTCCGCCATCGCCGCGCGCAACAGCGCCAACATGATCGGTAAGCTCAATGCCGGCCTCACGATCGAGTTCGTCCTGGTCGCCGTGTTCATCGGCCTCGCCTTCCGCTCGGTGGTGGTCATGCTGGTGTCGATCCTGCCGGGCGTTTTCCCGGTGGTGATGTCGGGCACATTGCTGTGGCTGCTCGGCGAGGGATTGCAGTTTGCGAGCGTGGTAGCGCTGACCGTGTCGTTCGGCCTCGGACTGAGCGCGACGATCCACTTCCTCAATCGCCTGCGCATCGAGCAGGCGCCGGGTCTCGATCCCGGTGTCGCAGTGGAGCGGGCGACCGTTCTGGTGGGACCAGCGCTGATTCTCACAACGGTCGTGCTGGCGTGCGGTCTGATCGTCACCGTGTTCTCCGATCTGCCGTCGTTGCGGCTGTTCGGATGGCTCAGCGCGTTCTCGATGGTCGCCGCACTCGTCGCCGACCTCTTCATTCTGCGGCCGACGGCGATGTATCTGATCAGCGTTGCGGATCGCTGGCGGGGCGGAAGCTCGGCCGCGAAGCCCGCCGAGTGAGCGCCACCGCTGCACATGTCCTGAAATGAAAGAGGCCCTTCTCGTCGAGAAGGGCCTCTTGATTCTACGCGATTGTCGGTACTGTCTAGCCGCGGGTCAGGGTGATCGACACGCCCTTGATCTCGCCCTTCGAACTGATCGATACCGTCTGCTTGTTGCCGGCGGTGCGCAGCGTCAGGTTGGCAGCGAAGCCGGCGGCCTCGACGAACACCTCGATCTGGCCGGGGCTCACCTTGCCCTGCAGTGTGCCATTGACGTTGCGGCTCGTCTCGCTCCAGTTGCCGGAGATGCTGCTGCCGCGGGCAACGACGTCGCTCGCGAGCTCGAACCGATAGCTGTCGCTGGCGCAACGCAGCTGCTGTTGCAGCCCCGAGCCGTCGCCGCCGACATTGTAGGTGGCACGGCAGCGGATGCGCTCGTTCGAGCCGTCCGAGAGCGACACCGTGCCGGTGCCGGTCCACGTACCGGCAAAACTGGCAAACGGGCCGGACTGCGCGTGGCTCGCCGTGGCTGACATTGCCAGCATCGCAAGCGCGCCAAGTGACAAAACCATCCGTCGCTTCATGACTGAACCGAGCCCCTTCATATTGAATCCTTAAGATAAATTGCCTTGGACGTCCAAACGGGGCGGCCAAATACGCTTAGTTGCTTCAAGGGTTTAGTGTTCGGACCTGATCTGAGGTTCAACGCCACTAACACGATTCCTGCATCCTGAAAACGTTCCCACCAAGGCAGCCCGACAGGTCAGTTTGACGCTCCGGAAGCAACCGTCCGCACCTGCGGCTTGTTACGGCAATTGGGTGACAACGTGGCGTCGTCTGTCGTGTCCCAAATGGACAGATAGGCGCCTGACGGCGAAAGCCAAGCGCCGCCGGAGCCTCTTTTAAGTCCCCGATATCGGCCGAGAACGATGCCGGATATCAATCGTATCCATAGGGGAATGTTGCTCCGCAAAACGTCCGCGGCGTGCTCCGGTGTCACGGTTGCCAGCATTGCAGCTTCATGAGCCGGATGTACCATGTGCACAGTTATGCGTCGTTCTGCATTGCCTTGGTCCTGATTGGGGATTTTATGGAAACGTTGATGCTGCCATTTACGCCGCGCTACATCGTTCTGACGATCTGCGCGGTCATTTCCCTTTTGCTGATCGGGGTCGGCATCAGCGACCGGGAGGCGATCGAATGGATCGTGATCCCGCTTCTGATTTTCGGCGGGCTCACCGCGCTCGGCATCCGCGATGTCCTCCAGGAGAATCACGCGGTGCTGCGCAACTATCCGATTTCGGCGCACATCCGCTTTCTGCTCGAGGAAATCCGCCCGGAGATGCGGCAGTATTTCTTCGAGAGCGAAAAGGACGGCATGCCGTTCAGCCGCGACACCCGCGCGGTGGTGTATCAGCGCGCGAAGATGGTGCTCGACAAGCGTCCGTTCGGCACGCAGGAGAACGTTTACGGCGACGGCTATGAGTGGATCCATCACTCGATGGCACCGCGGCCGCTCGCGCAGGAACTGCCGCGCGTGCAGGTTGGCGGACCGGATTGCACGAAGCCCTATTCGGCGTCGATCCTCAATATCTCGGCGATGAGTTTCGGGGCGCTGTCGAGCAACGCGATTCGCGCGCTGAACGCGGGAGCAAAGAAGGGCGGGTTCGCGCACGACACGGGCGAAGGCGGCGTCAGCCCGTATCATCGCGAAAAGGGCGGCGACCTGATCTGGGAAATCGGTTCCGGCTATTTCGGTTGCCGCCACCGTGACGGTTCGTTCAATCCCGAGTTGTTCGCGAAGGTCGCATCCGACGACCAGATCAAGATGGTAGAGTTGAAAGTCAGCCAGGGTGCGAAGCCCGGCCATGGCGGCGTGCTGCCGGCGGCGAAGGTATCGGCTGAAATCGCGACCATCCGCGGGATTACCGAGGGCGAGGATTGCATTTCGCCGGCCAAGCATCGCGCGTTCTCGACGCCGATCGAGATGGTGACATTCATCGGCGAGATGCGGCGGCTCTCCGGCGGCAAGCCGGCCGGCTTCAAACTCTGCATCGGCCATCCCTGGGAATTTCTCGCCATCTGCAAGGCGATGCTGGAAACCGGCATCTATCCGGATTTCATCGTCGTCGACGGCACTGAGGGCGGCACCGGTGCGGCGCCGCTGGAGTTCATGGATCACCTCGGCATGCCCATGCGCGAAGGCGTCAACTTCGTGCACAACGCGCTGATCGGTATCGGCGCGCGCGATCGCATCCGGATCGGCACCGCCGGCAAGATTGCGACCGCGTTCGATATGGCACGGGCGATGGCGCTCGGCGCCGACTGGTGCAACTCGGCGCGCGGGTTCATGTTCTCGCTCGGCTGCATCCAGTCGTTGAGCTGTCACACCGACCGCTGTCCGACCGGCGTCGCGACGCAGGATCCGAGCCGCAGCCGTGCGCTGGTCGTGCCGCACAAGATCGATCGCGTGTACAACTATCATCGCTCGACCCTGCATGCGCTGGCCGAACTTGTTGCCGCGGCCGGTCTCGACCATCCGAACGAATTCCGGCTGATCCATTTCTCGCAACGCCTGTCGGCGAAGGAAGTGGTGCCGTTCTCGCGGCTCTATCCTCAGCTCAAGCCCGGAGAGCTGCTGACTGGCACCGAGGATCCGCGCTTCAAGGAAGCGTGGATGCTGGCACAGGCCAGCACCTTCGCGCCTGCAGCCTAAGCAGAAAACGTATTCGACAGCAGAAACAAGGGTTTCGGTACGGGTCTGTAAGGGCCTGGACCGCACTGGCTGCATTGTTCCATTTTTCTTGTTGCTAATAATTCTTAATAGCAATAGAGAAGTGCTTGGTATCGCGTTCGAGCACAGCCATGCGCAAACAGTGTCGTTGGAGCATCCTGACAGCCATTTTGGGCTGCACCGTCGTGCTGTCTGGCGCGAGTCAGGCGACTGCGCAGGGCTTCTCCGTTGAACCATCGCCCTCGGTGCGCACCTCGCTTCCCGATCACTGGGGGGTTGAAGCCAGACGCCAATGGCTGAGCGAGCGCGGGGTGACCTTCGGCGCGGTCCTGACAACCGAGGGGCATGCGAACGTTGGCGGTGGCATCAGACGTACGGCGCTCATCGATGGAAAATTCGAGGCGCTGCTCGGTATCGACTTCGAAAAACTGGCCGGCTGGCAGGGCCTGACCTTCTTCGCCAACATGTTTC
>JBEIPX010000076.1:0-9744 GCA_040376815.1 Bradyrhizobiaceae bacterium | reverse complement strand
TGACGTCGGTCAGCGTTCCGATCACGCGCGCCACTTCACCGTCCGAGCCGACGACGGGACGCGCCTTCAGCGCGAACCACATGAAGTGACCGTCCGGCGTGCGCAGGCGGAAATCCTGCACGAGGCGGCCGCGGCGCTGATCGAGTACGCTGTCGAGCGCGGCGCGGAAGCGGTCCTGATCGAGCGGATGCAGGATTTCGAGCCACGTCGCCGCCGGGCCTTCCAGCGTGCCGCGTTTGAGGCCGAGCAGGCTCTCGGTCTCGGGGCTCGTGAACACCTTGTCGGCGGAGACGTCCCAGTCCCAGATCAGATCGCCGGAGCCGGTGAGCGCGAGCGCGCGGCGCTCGACGTCGGAGACGATGCCCTGCGTTGCGCCGCCGCCGGCAAAGGCGTGCTGCATCACCGTGAAGCCGATCAGCATCACGATCAGCACGAGACCGCCGAGCAGGGCGGGACCGACGATGTCGTTGGTGACCATTCCCGACACGGTCATGCCTGCGGCGATCACCCAGACCAGCAGCAGGAACCAGGTCGGGATCAGCAGCACGGCGCGATCGAAGCCGTGGGTCGAGAGGTAGACGATCAGCGCAAATCCGAACACGGCGATCAGCGCCAGCGACAGGCGCGCGATGCCGGAGGCGACGGCGGGATCGACGAGCGCGAGCGCGACCAGCGAGCCGAGGAAGATCAGCCAGCCCATGGTGATGTGCGAGTAGCGCACGTGCCAGCGCGAGAGATTGAGGTAGGCGAACAGGAACACCAGCAGCGTGGCAGCCAGGATTGCTTCGCCGGACGCGCGCCAGACACGCTCGGCGCCCGACGACATGTCGAGTACCTTGCCCCAGAAGCCGAAGTCCACGCCGATATAGACCAGCACCGACCACGCGAGCGCCGCGGCGGCGGGGAACATGATGCTGCCCTTCACCACGAACAGGATCGTCAGCACCAGCGCCAGCAGACCCGAGATCCCGATGACGATGCCGTGGTAGAGCGTGAACGAGTTGACCTTGTCCTTGTAGGCTTCCGGCTCCCACAGATAGAGCTGCGGCAGCTTGTCGGTGCGCAATTCGACGACGAAGGTGATGACCGCGCCGGGATCGAGGGTGACGCGGAAGATGTCGGCGGTGGAGCTGTCTTGCCGCTCGGGGCGGTCGCCGGTCGAGGGGGTGATGGTCGAGATGCGCGACAGGCCTAGATCAGGCCACAGCAATCCTGACGAAACGATGCGGTAGTGCGGCGCGACGATCAGGCGGTCGAGCTGATCGTCGGTATTGTTGGCGAGTGCGAACACCACCCAGTTGAGGCCGCCTTCGCGTGCGCGCACTTCGACACGGCGGACGATGCCGTCGGTACCCGGTGCTGTCGAAACCTGAATGCGGTCAGTGTCGCTGCGCTGGAATTCGAGAATGCTGGTGAGGTCGATGGCTGGCGCATCGCTGCGGACGCTGACAGCATCTACCGCCTGCGCAGGGCGCGAAGCAGCAACAGCCATCAGGCTCAGCGCGACAAGCGCGAAGCACTTCATCCACCGCAATTGACCAATCTCCGCGCGCCGCAGTCCCAAACCCTGCCCGGACCCGGCTCCAACCGCGCATAAATGCCACAAAATGTAAGGGAAATCAAAGCAGTTAGCTTGGTTCCCTGCCCCATTCAGGGGGCTACAAGCAGCACGATTTTGCCAACATGATGGCTCGTTTCCATACGGGCGTGGGCTTCCGAGGCCTTCTCCAGCGGGAATTTGCTGTCGATCAAGGGCTTAACCTTGCCGGCGCTCAGCAGGGGCAGCACCTTGGCCTCGATCGCGGCCACCATCGCGCCCTTGTCGGCATTGGAGCGCGGGCGCAGCGTCGATCCGGTGTGGTGCAGCCGCTTCATCATCACCTTGCGGAAATCGACGTTGGCTTTCGGGCCGTTCAGGAATGCGATCTGCACGATGCGGCCTTCGACGGCGGCAACATCGTAGTTCTTTTCGATGTAGTCGCCGCCGACCATGTCGAGAATGACGTCGGCGCCCTTGCCGCCGGTTGCAGCCATCGTTTCCTTCACCCAATCGTCGGTCTTGTAGTTGATCGCCTTGTCGGCGCCGAGCTTGAGGCATGCATCGATCTTGTCCTGCGAACCGACGGTGACGATCACCTTCGCGCCGAACGCCTTGCCGAGCTGGATTGCCATCGTGCCGATGCCCGACGAGCCGCCGTGAATGAGCAGCGTCTCGCCGCTCTTCAACTGGCCCCGCTCGAACACGTTGTGCCACACCGTCATCAGCGTTTCCGGAATGGCGCCGGCTTCGATCATCGAAAAGCCGTTTGGAATCGGCATCGGATGTGTTTCGTGCGCGACGCAGTACTGCGCGTAGCCGCCGCCCGCCGTCAGCGTCATCACCTTGTCGCCGATCTTGAAGCGCTTCGCATCCGCGCCCATCGCGACCACTTCGCCGGCGATCTCGAGACCAGGCAGATCGCTCGCACCAGGAGGCACCGGATACTGGCCGAGCCGTTGCAGCACATCGGGACGATTGACGCCCGCAACCTCCACCTTGATCAGCACCTCGTTCGGACCAGGCACCGGCACCGGCCGCTCGATCGGGACCAGCACTTCGGGTCCACCGGGTTTGGAAATGCCGACGGCTTTCATTTGCTCAGGCAGCTTGGTCATGGTGCGTCTCTTGCGTTGGTCGAGCGGAGATGGGTTTGAAGGGGTCAGCTGGTGTGTAGTCCATTTTCTGGTCGAGTGGAAAGCGGATCGCCGCTAAAACCAGCCATCCGGATGTGATGGAGAATGCGCAATGGCGAGCGATGACGACGACAAGCCGCGGCGGAAGGTGTCGCACGAGATCGGTCAGGATCTCTCCGAACTGTCGGTCGAGGAGATCGGCGAGCGCATCCTGCTGCTAACCGGCGAGATCGAGCGGTTGCGGATGGCGGAAACGAAGAAACGGGCGACGCGCGATGCCGCCAGCAATTTTTTCAAGTCATGAGCGGCACGGCGGAGCGGTGTTTGGGTGCCGTCAAAAGCAAACAAGTCATGAAGGGAACCGCTCATTTACGATCAATTAAGCCTTCTCGATTATGACTTGAGTGTCCAACGTTTGGACACCGAGTGGCTCCTGTCACTCTGTTTGACGCCTCCCTGTTATAAACTTTCAAAGCCGCCGGAAACGGCGGCTCTTTTTTTGCCTTTTCGCACCTATTTGCCGTCAGCGTCGGATTTTCGTCATTCGCAGACGATCGCAACATCCTGCTGGAAACCATATCGCGGCTTTGCCGGCCGCTCCGGCTGGACTCTCGGTCGCTCCCGCGCAATGATTTGTTCATCATATTGAGTAGCGTGAGGCGTTAACCATGTCTGATCAATCGCGAAGCGAGATCGGCCTCGTTCAGTTCAGTGACCGGCTGACAAGCTCGGCGGCTTTCGGGACGTTATTCCGAGAAGGCATGGACCTTGTCGAGGAAACCGCGGCGTATCTCGACGGCGCGGGCCGCAAGGAAGCCAAAGCGCTCGATCGCGGCGTGAGCCTTACGTACGCAACGGAGAGCATGCGTCTCACCACGCGGCTGATGCAGCTCGCGTCGTGGCTGCTGCTGCATCGCGCCGTTCGTGAAGGCGAGATGACGCTCGTTCAGGCCAATCGCGAAAAGACCAAGGTAAAGCTCACCGCTGCCGATCCCGGTCCGGTCGATCTGATCGAAAAACTCCCGGTGCAGCTTCAGGATCTGATTGCGCGCTCGATGACGCTACAGGTCAAGGTGCGCCGCCTCGACGCCACCATGCATGCAGCGGCGCCGGCTCAGACGTCGATCGGCAATCCGCTCGTGCCGCAGTTGAACCGTTTGAAGGCGGCGTTCGAGCGGCAACAGGGCTGACCTCCGCAACCTGTTTTGCGCTTCATGCGCACAAACAAAAACGCCCCGCTCGATGCGGGGCGTTTTGCTTTGGAGCCGCGGGTTTGCGGATCAATCCTTCTTGAGGAAGCCCGAGAACTTCTTCTGGAAGCGCGAGACACGGCCGCCGCGGTCGAGAAGCTGCTGGGTGCCGCCGGTCCAGGCCGGGTGCGACTTCGAGTCGATATCGAGGTTGAGCGTGTCGCCTTCCTTGCCCCAGGTGGAGCGCGTCACGTACTCGGTGCCGTCGGTCATGACGACCTTAATCGTATGATAATTCGGATGAATTTCAGCTTTCATGGAACACCTTTGAGCCGGCTCGCGCCGCGAAAACCGCCGATTTGGGGGAATTTGGGCGGTCTATAACGCACGGCTGCCCGGGATACAAGGCGTTACCGGATTTTCTGGCGGCCCACGATTGCCAGCGCCCGGTCCGGGCCATATGGGAAGCGGGCACAGAGCTGAAGGACGACGATGGCCCGCTTGGAACGGCTGGATGGCGAAGGACGGGGAACGAGCCCCGTGCCGCCGCATGAGACGCCGGCGCTCGTCGGGCTCGCCGCGGGTGACCGTGCGCAGGATGACCAGCGCTCCGGCCGCAAGCGTCTGCGTCCGCTGCTCGGCCTCTGGCCTTATCTCATGAATTATCGTGGCCGGGCGCTGCTGGCGCTGGTCGCGCTGACTGTCGCGGCGGTGACGACGCTTGTCGTGCCGGTTGCCGTGCGCCGGATGATCGATCTCGGCTTCAGTCCCGAAGGCATCGCGCTGGTCAACAACTACTTCAGCGTGATGCTCGGCGTGGTCGCGGTGCTCGCCGGTGCGAGCGCGCTGCGTTACTACCTCGTGATGACGATCGGCGAGCGCATCGTCGCCGATCTGCGCAGCGACGTGTTCGCGCATCTGACGACCTTGTCGCCGTCGTTCTTCGATGCGGCGCGCAGCGGCGAACTGGTCTCGCGGCTGACCGCCGACACCACGCAGATCAAGTCGGCAGCGGGCGCTTCCGTATCGGTGGCGTTGCGTAATTTTGTGCTGTTCCTCGGCGCCACCGTGATGATGGTGGTGACGAGCCCGCGTCTGTCGGGCTTCGTGCTGGTTGCGATTCCGCTGATCGTGCTGCCGCTGATCGCTTTCGGCCGCTGGGTCCGGCGGCTCGCGCGCAGTGCGCAGGATACGCTGGCGAATGCTTCGGCCTATGCGTCCGAACTGATCGGCGCGATGCGCAGCGTACAGGCATTCACCAACGAAAAATTGGCGACGGCGCGGTACGGCAACGAGGTCGAGCGTGCATACGATGCCGCGCAGGGATCAATCCGCGCGCGCGGCGTCCTCACCGCCGTCATCATCTTCATCGTGTTTGCAAGCGTCGTGGGGATTCTCTGGATCGGCTCCTACGACGTGCTGACCGGCCAGATGTCGGCGGGCCGCCTCGGCCAGTTCATTCTCTATGCGGTGTTTGCGGCCGCCGCGCTCGGCCAGCTCAGCGAAGTCTGGGGCGAACTGTCGGCGGCATCCGGTGCGGCCGAGCGGCTGTTCGAAATCCTGCATGTGAAGCCGGATATCTCCGCGCCCGCGTCACCGCGTGCACTGCCTCAGCCTCCACGTGGCGATGTCGAACTGCGCGATGTGCGCTTCGCCTATCCGACACGGCCGCAGACGTTGGCGATCGATGGCGTATCGTTCACGGTGAAAGCGGGCGAGAAGGTCGCGATCGTCGGTCCCTCCGGCGCCGGCAAGAGCACGCTGTTTCATCTGCTGCTGCGCTATTACGATCCAGCGAGCGGCATCATTGCGGTCGATGGCGTTCCGGTACGTGAAGCCGATCCGCGCGACGTGCGCGCGCGTATCGCGCTGGTGCCGCAGGATTCGGTCGTGTTCGCGGCGAGCGCGCGCGACAACATTCGCTTCGGCCGTCCGGACGCATCCGATGCCGAGGTCGAGAAAGCGGCGCAGCTTGCACACGCGACCGAGTTCATCACCCGGCTGCCGCAAGGCTTCGAGACGCAACTCGGCGAACGGGGCGTGACGCTGTCCGGCGGTCAGCGCCAGCGCATCGCCATTGCGCGCGCCATTCTGCGCGACGCGCCGCTGCTGCTGCTCGATGAAGCGACGTCGTCGCTCGATGCGGAAAGCGAAACGCTGGTGCAGACCGCGCTGGAAGAGCTGATGCGTCACCGTACCACGCTCGTGATCGCGCATCGCCTGGCTACCGTCCTCTCCTGCGACCGCATCCTGGTGCTAGAGCAGGGCAAGATCGTCGAAGAGGGTACGCACGCATCGCTGGTCGCGGCGAACGGCCTCTACGCGCGGCTGGCGAAGCTGCAGTTCCACGCTTGATCTGGTCGCCTCGCGCCGTCAGTCGGCGAGAAACGAGTCCACCAGCGCGCGATCGCCGTCATACACCCAGCATTTGTGCAGCTTGTCGTCCTTGATCGTATAGACCAGCACGCGCTCGAGTTCGGCCTTCCGTCCGTCACGTTCGAAGGATTCGCGGGCGATGACCGTGGCGCGCTCCGGCCCGGCCATGACGTCGACGATGCCGAGCAGCTTGCGGCCGGTACGCTGGCTGAACTTGGCGAGCGTCGTCAGCGCCGCAGCCTTGCCGACGTGATCGCCCGAGAACGGATTGTTGCCGAAATAGTGCAGCGTGAAATCGTCGTGATAGCAGCCGGCGAGGGCCGCGCGGTCACCCGCAAGCCAAGCGGCGGTATAACGCTCTGCCACTGCAAGGTTGGCTGCCTGCCGGTTTGACGCATCGTCGTTCATGTCGCTGTCCTTTGTCGCAACCGCTGCATGCTGGAGCAACGACAGCAGTTACAGCAGCCGGGTACGAGAAATTGTCAGCAGACAAGAAGCGACTACCGCTCGGTCAGCTTCATCTCGATGCGGCGGTTGCGCCGGTAGGCATCATCGTTCGTTGCCGGATCGAGCGGCTGGAATTCGGCGAAGCCGGCCGCGACCAAGCGCTGCGCCGGCACGCCGAGCGAGACGAGATACTGCACGACCGAGATGGCGCGCGCCGATGACAGCTCCCAGTTCGATTTGAACTGTGGGCTGTTGATCGGCCGCACGTCGGTGTGGCCGTCGACCCGCAGCACCCACGCAATCTCGTTCGGAATCTTCTTGTCGAGTTCGGTCAGCGCGGTCGCGAGCTTGTCGAGTTCAGTGCGGCCTTCCGGCAGGAGTTCGGCCTTGCCGGTGTCGAAAAACACTTCGGACTGGAACACGAAGCGATCGCCGACGACGCGGATATCCGGCCGGTTTCCGAGAATCGCGCGCAGGCGGCCGAAGAATTCCGAGCGATAACGCGTCAGTTCCTGCACGCGTTGGGCCAGCGCTACGTTCAGCCGCGAGCCAAGGTCGGCAATCCGGCCCTGCGATTCCTTGTCGCGTTTCTCTGATACCTCGAGCGCTTCCTCGAGCGCAGCGAGTTGCCGCCGCAGCGCGCTGATCTGTTGGTTCAGCACCTCGATCTGCGCCAGCGACCGCGCCGAAAGCTGCTTCTCGGAATCGAGCGCCTTGCCGAGTTCGTTGATGCGTCCGGTTTCACTGCCGCCGGCTGCGGCGGCGATGCCGTCATACAGCGCCTTCGCGCGGTCGCGCTCGGTCTCGGCGGCCGCGAGGCCCGCGCGCAATTGCGCGACCTGATCATCGAGGTTCAGCTTGCCGAGCTTTTCCAGCGACAGGAGGTCGTTGAGCTGGGCGATCTGCGCGTTCAGGCGCTCCAGCGCCTTGTCCTTTCCGGAGACTTCCTGCGTCAGAAAGAACTGCACCACGCCGAAGATCGACAGCAGGAAGATGATCGCGAGAATCAAGGTCGACAGGGCGTCGACGAATCCGGGCCAGTAGTCGAACCCGCGATCGCTGCGCCGTCCACGTGCGAGGGGCATTGAAACGTCCTCAACTCTTCTCGGATTCGCGGGAGAGGCGCTCGAGCAGCTTCTTGATCTCGCGGCCTTGCTCGCCCTGGCCGTCGGCCCATTCGCGGATCATCTGCTGCTCGCTGCGCATGTGCTGCACGAGACCCTGGATGGCCTCCGCGAGGCTCGCCATGGCCGTGCTGGTTGCCGTGTTGGAGCCCATCTGCTCGACAGTGGTCCGGAGTTTTTCCAGTGCCGTGCGCATCTCGGCTGAGTTGTTGCCAGCCACAGCGATGCCACCGGCGTCGCCCGTGTATTCGCGAACAGTGGAGGCGAGCCAGTCTTCGAGGTCCGTATAGAAGCGGTTCTGCGCGCCGCTCGATTGCAGATCGAGGAAGCCGAGAACCAGCGATCCGGCGAGGCCGAACAGCGATGACGAAAACGAGATGCCCATGCCGGCGAGCGGCGCGGCGAGGCCGTCCTTCAGGGTTTCGAGAACGGACCCTGCATCACCGCCGACCTTCAGCCCCTCGATGACTTTGCCGACTGAGCTAACCGTTTCGATCAGGCCCCAGAAGGTGCCGAGCAGGCCGAGGAACACGAGCAGGCCAGTCATATAACGCGAGATGTCACGCGCTTCGTCGAGCCGCGTTGCGATCGAATCGAGCAGGTGCCGCATGGTGGTTTGCGAGATCGACATGCGGCCGACGCGGTCGCCGAGGATCGCGGCCATCGGTGCGAGCAGGATCGGGCGGCGGTCCACCGACAATCCCGGATCGGCGATGCGGAAGCTGTTGACCCAGCGCACCTCCGGATAGAGGCGGATCACCTGCCGGAACGCGAGCAGGATGCCGATCGCGAGCACCGCGAAAATCAGCGCATTCAAGCCCGGGTTGGCGAGGAATGCGGTGAGAATCTGCTTGTAAAGGACGGTGACGATCAGCCCGCACAGGATCAGGAACACCATCATCCGCACTAGGAAAATGCGCGGCGAGGAGAGCTTTGTCAGTTCCAACTCCATCGCCGAGCGTGGCGAGGGTTGTGAGGATGGGGTCTGCGCCATTTACGATTGCCGTTCTTTCGCGGATCGAGCCGTTCGTCAGCATTGGAGTCATGCATACTATGGCACAGAGGCTGCTGGAAAAAAGACGGATGGGCGTGATCCGGGTCACGTTCGGGGAACATTTGCAGGGCTCGCCCGTATCCTGAAACCACATTGGAACCGGGTCGTAATTATAAAGGCGCTTCCGCGCTGCAAGTCATTGATCCTGTTCAATCTATGAGCTGACCATGCTGACGCAACTTTTTGTCGCACTCATCGCCATCGCGCTCTCGCTGGCCATTCTGATGGCGGGCGCATGGGTGGTGCAGCAACGCACCGGCAATTCCGGGTGGGTCGATACGATCTGGACCTTTTCGCTCGGGCTTGTCGGCGCAGGCAGCGCGCTGTGGCCGATCGCAGGTAGCGCGCCGAACGCGCGGCAGTGGCTGGTCGCGGTGCTGGTTCTAGTCTGGTCGATCCGGCTCGGCTCGCACATCGCCATCCGCTCCGCCGGCATCCACGACGATCCGCGCTACGCTGAGTATGCTCGCCAGTGGGGCACGGATGCGCCACGCAAAATGTTCGTCTTCCTGCAAAATCAGGCGCTCGGCACCGTGCCGCTGGTGTTCGCGATCTTCGTCGCCGCGCGTTATCCCTCCGAGACGCTGCGGGTGCAGGACTATCTCGGCGTGCTGATCCTGCTGATCGGCATTGTCGGCGAAGCGGTCGCCGACGCGCAGTTGAAGCGCTTCCGCGCCGATCCCGCCAACAAGGGCAAGGTCTGCAACGTCGGTTTGTGGAAACTGTCGCGGCATCCGAACTACTTCTTCGAGTGGTTCGGCTGGCTCGCGTACCCGGTGATCGCGATTTCGCCGGATTATCCCTGGGGTCTTGCCGCGCTGCTGGCGCCGATCTTCATGTACTGGATTCTGGTTCATGTTACCGGCATCCCGCCGCTGGA
>JBEIPX010000031.1:0-13685 GCA_040376815.1 Bradyrhizobiaceae bacterium | reverse complement strand
GAGATAGATGTGACTATAATCCTAGTACAGAGGAAAGTCAAGTCCAGCGCTCGTCGCGCCACGAAACCCGAAGCCGTCGCCGCCCGTATCCTGTTGACGGCGTCACGGCCGCTTGCGGTCTGCTTCCTCAAGGATCAGACTTGTTCGCGCCGGGACATGTCAGCCAGCAGGATCTGCTCCCATGCGCGCGCTCGCTCTCCTGATTGCCCTCTTCATCGGCTTCGTTTCGCCCGCACGCGCGGACGACGCGGCCGACGCGCAGACCATCATCCGTTCGCAGGTCGAGGCGTTCATCCGCGGCGACGCGGCGGCCGCCTATTCGCATGCGGCGCCAGGCATCCGCGGCGTGTTCACGGAAGCGGACGTGTTCATGGCGATGGTGACGCAGAACTATCCGCCGATCGTGCGGCACAAATCGTTCGAGTTCGGCAAGGCGGAGGCTTCGAGCGGCATCGTCGCGCAGTCGGTTCGCATCGTCGACGACGAAGGCGTGCCGTGGCAGGCGCTCTACACGCTGGAGAAACAGCCAGACGGAAGCTGGAAGATCACCGGCTGTACGTTGCAGAAGGTCGGCGAAGCGGCGTGAGCCTGATCGGAGAATTTTGCTCCGTCGTCATTGCGAGCGGAGCGACGCCGTTCTTCGAACGGCTATGCCTCGCAATGACGGAGCGTTTGCTCAGGCCTGACGTTCGGGCGTCGACACCGTGAGACCTTCGAGGTCCTCGGTGATCTTGATTTGGCACGAAAGCCGCGAGGTGGGACGCACGTCGAAGCCGAAGTCGAGCATGTCCTCTTCCATCGGCGTCGGGCTGCCGGTCTTCTCTTTCCAGTCTTCGCCGACATAGACATGGCAGGTCGCACAGGCGCAGGCGCCGCCGCACTCGGCCTCGATGCCCGGAATCGCATTGCGGATGGCGGCCTCCATCAGGGTGGCGCCCGGCTCCACGTCCACGGTGCGGGACGTGCCTGCGTGATCGACGAAAGTAACCTTGACCATGATGGAGTTTATTCCGGCTGGGGACGTTCGGTGCGGTTCCTATAACGGTTCAAAACGGCGAGCGCCAGCGCCCCCGGGCAGGAAAAACCGCAGGATTACGGAGGGTTCAGGATCGCTTGAGAATGGCGTCGATCGCCGTGCGGGCGCGCGCGACCTCTGCACAGACGGTTTCCAGCGCCGGCGTCACTTCCACGCCCGCGCGCAGATCGATCTCGTAGGTTTCCAGCGCGTCGGCGAGGCGGAAGGCGCCGACGGAGCGCGCCGAGCCCTTCAGCGTATGCGCGAGCTCGGCCGCGTTGGCGGGCGCCGACGCCAGCCGGCCGGACACATCCTTGGCTTGCGCCGCAAACATTGCCAGCACCTCGCGTTCGAGGCTCTGCTCGCCGAGCGTCATGCGGGACAGGTGTTTGCGATCGAGCGGAGCTTCGTCAGGGACAAGCGGAGGCGACGGCATCCATTCGATCCATTCGGCGTGACGCGGCATGCGGCTTCGAAACTCCGTCCGGCGGCGCTGCAAGGCCGGAATCCGGGTAGCCAATCACGGAAACGGTTAACGGAACCTTACGTGTACACGCCCCCATTTCGCCGCGAATTCGCCGCGAGTTTGCCGCAAAGTCCACGACGGATTTGGATTTTTAAGCAGTTTGAAGGCGTTAGCCGCGCCCGCGTTAACGATGATTAAAATGTTCTTAACGCCGGGCATTTCATTCAAGCAGCCAAGCCAATAGGATGTTTGAGGAATTGGGGGACAAGGCCTCCCGGGACGGCTCGCCTTGCGCAAGGCGGCCATCGCGAGGCTTTGGAGCGACGTTCGGCCGACGATCTGCGCTTCCCGAGCCCCGCACCACGCGTAACTTAAAGGGCGTACACGGACATGGCGAACAACCCGAAGAAGGTCAAAGACCCCACCGAAGTAGCGCTGTCCGCAATTCAGGAAGCGTTGAACATCGGTGAGCAGCGGCCGGCGCAGGGCGCCGATCGCGAGACGGCGGGCCGTCAGGATTTCGCCGCGGGCGATCCGAACGCGACTCCGGTCTCCTTCGACGATCGTTCGTACGAAACAACCCGCAGCCCCGAGCGCGCATTCGAAGCCGCGCCCGAGGACACGCGCTTCGCGCGCCGTCCGGCCAACGACGATCGCGAGACGATCGGCCAGATCCTGCAAGCCATTCAGAAGGGCCGTCCGGGCCGCACCGCCTACACCATCGCCACCCTTTTTGCCGGCGTCTGGATTCTCGGCTGCGGTCTTCTGACCGTCGCCTTCCTGCCGGCACTCCAGAATTTCCTCGGCCAGGGCAGCGGCGGCACGCTCGCGCTCGCGGGCCTCGCCGCACTGTTCCTCGCGCCGGTTCTGCTCGTCTATCTGCTGGCGGCGCTCGCCTGGCGCGGCCAGGAGCTCGGCATGATCGCGCAGTCGATGGCGCAGGTCGCAATCCGCTTCTCCGAACCGGAAGGCGCAGCATCCGATTCGATGGTCACCGTCGGTCAGGCGATCCGCCGCGAAGTCGCGGCGATGGGCGATGGCGTCGAGCGCGCGATCGCGCGCGCCAGCGAACTCGAAACCCTCGTCACCAACGAAGTGTCGGCGCTCGAGCGCGCCTACAGCGACAACGAAGTGCGCATCCGCGCCCTGCTCCAGGACATCGCGCAGCAGCGTGACAACCTGGTCGGCCAGGCCGAACAGGTGCGTAACGCCATCTCCGGCGTGCAGATCGATCTGCGTCACGACATCGCGCTGATCAGCGACGCGATCGCCTCGCGCGTCGACGAAGTCGCCCAGAGCATCACCGGTGCGCTCGAGGAGCGCGGCGAACACATCACCCGCGCGCTCGGCACCGCCGGCGACAACATGATCCTCGCGCTCGGCGAGCGCGGAGGCGACCTGCTCGATCGCCTAGAGGAAGCCAGCGCCGAGACCACGCGCGCCGTGCTTGACGCCAGCGAGCGTCTGACCACGAGCCTCAACTTCAAAACCGGATCGGTGCACGACGAGTTCGTCGAGCTGGCCGACCGCGTGCACGAGATGCTCACCGAGCGCGTCGACCGGGTAACGACGGACTTCGAGAAGAAGGCTGCCGACATTATCGACGCCGTCGCCGACCGCACCGAACAGGTGCACGACTCGCTGAAAACCTCGACCGACTCGCTTCTCCTCGAACTCGACCTGCGCAGCGGCGATCTGGTCGGCAAGGTCGACGACGCCGGCAACCGCATGGCCGAACGCATCGCCGCGTCCGGCGACAAGGCGCGTGATGCGCTCGACGCCACCGCAAACGCGCTGATCTCCCGCGTCGTCAGCCAGACCGAGACGGCGCACGACACGCTCTCGACGCAGATGAGCGCGTTCGACGAGCTCGTGAAGGATCAGGGCTCGGAACTCGCCGAGAAGTTCGCACGCGACAGCGGCACGCTCGGCGCGCTGATCACCCGCCACATCTCCGAATTCGACCGCACGGTAAAGACGTTCGGCGGCGAGATCGTCGAGCGGATGGGCCAGCGGACGCAGATCATTTCCGACAGCCTCAAGAACTACGTCGATACGTTCGACAGCCGCGTCGCCTCGAACGGCGGCGAAATCAGCGCCGCGCTCGACCAGCGTCTGGTGCAATTCCAGACACTGCTCGAGTCGCGCGTCACCAACCTCGACGTGTCGCTCGACACCCGCATCAGGTCGTTCGACGAGACGGTCGAGACCCGCGTCAAGGCGCTCGAGGAATCGTTCGACGCCCGCTCGCGCTCGGTCACCGAAACGCTCGACCAGCGCCTGTCGACGATCACCACCTCGCTGACCGACGGCGCATCGCACGCGGTCGACGCGATCGGCCAGCGCATCGCCAACGTCTCCGAGGCGATCGACAGCCGCACCGTCTATCTGACGGAGACGATCAACGCCCGCTTCCAGGACGTACAGCAGGGCATCGAAGTCCGCGCGACCGCCGTCGCCACCGACATCGAAACCCGCGTCGCCCAGTTCGAGGACCTGCTCGGTTCGCGCGTCGAGGCCGTCGCCAGCCGCATCGAGACCAGCGGCCGCGAAGCCAGCGATACGCTCGTGGCGCGCGCCGAAGAACTGTCGCTCGGCATCCGCTCGAATGTCGACCAGGCCGAGCGCACCCTCACCAATCTCGTTTCCAACTCGGGCGAAGCGATCGAGAACAGCGCCCGCATGGCGCAGCAGTCCCTGCTCGGCGTCTCGAGCGAGGTCGCCAGCAAGCTGCGCGACGCAACGGCTGAATCCGAGCGTGCGCTGTCGATGGTCGGCAACACCACGACCGCGGCGCTGATCAACAGCACCCGCGAGGCACAGGCGACGCTGATCGCCGCCTCGTCCGATGCGTCGACCCAGATCAAGTCTCTCTCCGCCGATATCGAGCGCTCGCTCATCTCGGCAGCGTCGGATGCGGCAAGCCAGATCAAGTCGCTCTCGGTCGACGTCGAGCGGACGCTGACCACCGCCGGCTCCACAACGTCGGCCGCCGTGCTCGGCGGCGCGCGTGAGGCGCATTCCACCCTCGTCGCCGCATCGACTGCAACGGCCGAGCAGATCAAGACGCTGTCGGCCGAGATCGAACGCAACCTGACGACTGCCGGCTCCAACACGTCGGCTGCCGTGCTCGGCAGCGCGCGTGAGGCGCATTCCACCCTCGTCACCGCATCGGCCAACGTGGCCGACCAGGTCAAGACGCTGTCGGCTGACATCGAACGCAGCCTGACGACTGCCGGCAGCACCACGTCGGCCGCCGTGCTCGGCGGCGCACGTGAGGCGCATTCCACCCTCGTCGCCGCATCGGCCGCCGTGGCCGACCAGGTCAAGACGCTGTCGGCTGACCTCGAACGCAGCCTGACGACCGCCGGCAGCACCACGTCGGCCTCGATCCTTTCCAGCGCGCGCGACGTGCAGGAAACCCTGCTCAGTTCGTCGATGTCGGCCGCCAGCCAGATCAAGTCCCTGTCGGAAGAGATCGAGCGCCGCCTGTCGGACGCCGGAACCGCGTCGTCGAACTCGCTGCTGTCGGCGTCCTCGGACGCGACCGGCCGCATCCAGTCGCTCACCTCCGAAATCGAGCGTGCCCTCAGCGCGACCACGGCCAATACATCGGACACGATCCTGTCCAGCGCCCGCAGCGCGCAGGCGACGCTGGTTACGACAGCAAACGACATCACGACCCAGATCAAGTCGACGTCGTCCGACGTCGAACGTTCGATCATCGCCTCGGCCACGAGCTTCGGCTCGACGATAACCGGCAAGTCGGAAGAGATCGTCGGCACCGTTCAGCAGCACTCCGAGCGGCTGTCGCAGATGATCGACGATCGGCGCGGCGCGCTGGTCGAGGCCATGAGCGGCCGCGGCAACCAGATTTCCGTCGACATCAAGCGGGTCACCGAGGAAGCGCTGAAGTCGATCGAGACCAAGGGTGTGACCTTCAGCCAGAACCTCGTGACGCAGGGCTCAGACGTCGCCCGCATGATCAACACCGCGAGCGAAGTCGCGACCGGTGCGGTCAACAAGTCGCTCAAGGACATCGAGCAGACCACCCGCGCGGCGATCGAGCAGTCGCGCCAGGTCGCGGCCTCGGCCGTCACCGAAATGCAGGAGACCAGCAAGATCCTGCGCACCGATACGGTGGCGCTGTTCGAGCGGCTGCGTGAAGGCAACATCCTGCTTCAGGAGGTGCTCACCGGCGCTCACGACAACCTCAACTCGCTGGAAAAGGCTCTCGTCTCCCGCGTCGCCGATTTCGTCGCCACCATGAACGACGTGACGAGCCGGCACGGCACCAGCACGAACGCGCTGGAAACCCAGCTCAGCCAGTTCACCTCGACCACGCAGAAGGCTCTCAACGATCTCGGATCGCTGTCGACCCAGTTCGACAGCCACGGCCGCGCACTCGTGGAAGCGGCGGCGCTCGTCGAGCGCAGCAACACCACGACGACGGAGTCGGTTGCCGAACGCAAGGCGGCGCTGGAATCGCTCGTCACCACGCTCGATCTGCGCACTACCGATCTCGACCAGCGCCTGACCCGCTTCACCGGCCTGCTCGACGAGTCGCTGGCGGCGGCGGAATCCCGCGCCCGTGATATCGCCCGCGTCGTCGCGGAAACCGCGGGCGCCGGCGCGTCCTCGATCAGCCGCCAGTTCGAAGCGGTCCGCGCCTCCGCCGAGGAAGAGCGCCGTCTCACCTCGGAAGCGATGACGGAGATCTATCAGCAGGGCATGCAGGAAGCGGACTCGATGTTCAAGCAGTCCGCCGAACGCTTCGCCACGATCGTGCACGGCATGAAGCAGATGGCTGCGGAAATGCAGCAGGAACTCGAAGCGACCCGCGGCGAATTGCGCCGTGGCGTACTCGAAATTCCGCAGGAAGCCGCCGAAAGCACTGCGCAGATGCGCAAGGTCATCGTCGACCAGATCGAAGCGCTGGCCGAACTCAACCGCATCGTCGCCCGGCACGGCCGCGGCCTCGACGTGGTACAGACCAGCGGCCGCGAGCGCCATCGCGAGGAAGAGCCGGCGATGGCGACGGCCGGTGGCCGCAGCGAAGCGCCGGTGCGCCAGCAGCCACAGGCGCAGGCGCGCAGCGCCTCGAACCTGCCGCCGCCGGACCTCGGCATGCCGATGCCCGCCCCGCGCCGCACCGAAGCGCCGCCGGTGAGCCCGGCCGGCAGCGACCAGAGCCGCGACGGCTGGCTGTCGGACCTGCTCAACCGCGCCGACGGCGAGCGTGAAGCCCCGCGTGGCCGCGCGGCGGCGCCAGCGCAGGCGCCCACGAACCCGCTCGAAGCCCTGTCGCTCGACATCGGCCGGATGATGGACCGCAACCTCGTCACCGAGAGCTGGGACCGTTATCAGCGCGGCGAGCGCAAGGCGTTCAGCAAGCGCCTCTACACGCCGACCGGCCAGAAGGCGTTCGACGAGGTCAGCCGCAAGTATCGTGGCGATCGCGCCTTCAAGCAGACGGCCGACCGCTATATCGCGGAGTTCGAACGCCTGCTGGACGAAGTCTCGCGCGACGAGCGCGGCGGCCCGGCAGCGCTGCGCAACTACCTCGCCTCGGAAACGGGCCTGGTCTACACGCTCCTCGCCCACGCCGCCGGTCGCCTCGCCTGAGGCATTCCGAAGGCTCGCAGATAAACGAACGCCCCGGTCTCGACCGGGGCGTTTTGGTTTTGGGGCGGTTTAGAGCGCGGCTCTTGCCCCGGACGCTGCGCGGCATGCAATGACGCGCTGCTGAGCCCGGGGCCTTACCATCTACTGAATTTGGAACGGTCCCGGCTCTGCGAAGCAGCGTTGCACGCTGCATCGCGTCCGGGACAAGCCATGTTGTGTCAGCGCCGCCGTGGCGGCTGCGGATCAGGTGTTGCGGGCGCCGGGGTGCTGGCGTTGCTCGGCCCGAACAGAAGGCGCCGCGGATCGCGGTCGAGGTTGTTCACCGCGCGGCTGATGTCGCCGAGCGTGCGGCGGCCGTCGGCGATCAGGCCGGCCGAGCGCTTGTCGAGGTTGTCGGCCAGTTCCCTGATCGATTCCATCGTCACAGCGAGCTTGCCGCCATCCTTGCCGCCCGCCAGCAGATCGATGCCGGTCATGACGTTGTCCGCCTTCGATATGACGCTGTCGACCTTCGCCATCACGCCATCGGCCTTCGCGACGATGCTGTCGATCTTACCGGCGTTACGGGCCAGCGACTCGGTGAAAGTCTCGATGTTGCGCAGCGAGTTCTTCACCGACTCCTGATTTTCAGCGACCACGCGGTTGATATTCTGCAGCGTCGCGCGAACCGCCTCGGTGATGTCCTGGAGTGCGTTCGGATCGGCAGTGAGCGTCGGCACGCCGTCGTCGGCGGCGGCGACCGGCGGCGCATCGAGCGAACCGCCCTTCAGCGAGATCGCGGCGACGCCGGTCAGGCCCTGGAACTCGAGGCCGACCTGGGTGTCGTTGCGCACCGGCGCGTTGTCGATCATGGCGAGGGCGACCACGCGGCGCGGATTGTCGAGCTTGACCGACACAACCTCGCCGATACGAACTCCGTTGAAATTGACGCTGCCGCCGTTGCGCAGACCCGTCACCGGCCCGTCGAAGACGATGCGGATCGGCTGGCGCAGCTTGGTGGAATGCAGGCTCTGGAACCAGAGCACGAAGCTGAACGCAGCCGCGATCACGCCCAGCGTAAATGCGCCGATCAGGACGTAATTCGCCCGGGTTTCCATCACTCAACTCCAAACATCACGTTACAACTGCGCGGGCGCGCTTGCCGTGAAAATACGATTTCAGCCACGGATGCTGGGACGCCCGCATATCGTCGATCGAGCCTACCGCGATCACCTTACCGTCTCCTAAAACGGCGATCCGGTCGCAGGCCGTGTAAAGGCTGTCCAGATCGTGGGTTACCATGAAAACGGTGAGCCCCAAAGTGCGCTGCAGGGTCATGACCAGTTCGTCAAAGTCGCCGGCGCCGATCGGATCGAGGCCGGAGGTCGGCTCGTCGAGGAAGACCAGTTCGGGATCGAGGGCGAGCGCGCGGGCCAGCGCCACGCGCTTGATCATGCCGCCCGAGAGTTCCGACGGGTAACGGTTGGCGACTTCCGGCTTCAGCCCGACCATGCCGAGCTTGGCGATGGTGATCTCATCGAGCAGCCGGTCGGAGACGTCGAGATATTCGCGCACCGGAAACTGGATGTTCTGGCGCACGCTGAGCGAGGAGAACAGCGCGCCATGCTGGAACAGGATGCCCCAGCGCCGCTCGACCGCGCGGCGCGCCGCGAGGTCGGCGCTGCCGAGTTCGGTTCCCATCACCTCGATGGTGCCGGTGCGCTTCGGCACGAGACCGATGATGGTGCGCATCAGCACCGACTTGCCAGCGCCCGAGGGGCCGACGAAGCCGAGAATCTCGCCGCGTTTGACATCCAGATTAAGACTGTTGAGCACGCGCGTCTTGCCGCCGCCAAACTCGACGGTCAGGTCACGCACGCTGATGATCGCATCGCCGGGAGCTACCGCCATCGTCATTTCCCGATCGATGCAAAGAAGATCGCGAAGATGCCGTCCATCACGATCACAAAGAAGATACCCTTCACCACCGACGATGTGGTGTGCTGGCCGAGCGACTCGGCGCTGCCGCGCACCAGCATGCCTTCGACGCAGGCGACGATGCCGATGACAATCGCCATGAACGGCGCCTTGATCATGCCGACCACGAAGTGATCGATGCTGATGGCATCGCGCAGCCGCAGCAGGAAAGCCTCCGGCTCGACGCCGCCGTAGAGCCACGCCACGAGGCCGCCGCCGTAAAGCGCCGACATCATCCCGAGGAACGTCAGCGCCGGCAGGCCGATCACGAGCGCGATGATGCGCGGCAACACCAGCACCTCGATCGGATCGAAACCCATGGTACGCAGCGCGTCGATTTCCTCGCGCATCTTCATCGAACCGAGTTCGGCGGTGTAGGCGCTGCCCGAGCGGCCGGCGACCATGATCGCCACCAGCAGCACGCCGATCTCGCGCAGCACCAGCACGCCGAGCATGTCGACGACGAACACGTCGGCGCCGAAGCGGCGGAAGTGAAACAGTCCCTGCTGGGCGATGATGCAGCCGATCAGGAACGTGATCAGCACGATGATCGGCACCGCACGCCAGCACACCTGCTCCAGGTGATGGACGATCGAGGTGAAGCGGAACCGCGAGGGGTGCCGCACGACCGTCCAGAACGCCATTAGTAGCGCACCGACCATTTCGATGAGGCCGATAAACGTATCGCCGATATCGGCGACGCTGCGGCCGATTCGCTCCAGCATGCCGCGGATGGTGAACGGTTCGCGCGCTTCCGGCGGCGCTTCCTTGACCCGCCGCACCTCCTCGACCAGCGTCGCGTAGTTCGCCGACAGGCCGGCGATCCGCAGTTCCGCCCCCGTGGTGACGAGGCTGCGGCTCAACCGCTCGATCAGCCAGGCCCCGAACGTATCGAGCTTGGCGATCTTCGAAACATCGATCAGGACGCGCTTGTTGCGGCTGGTGAGCTGTTCGACCTCGCCGACCAGTTTTTCCAGATCGGGCGCGTAATGCGCGGTCCACGGCCCGGACGCATAAAGCGCAAGGGCATCGCCCTGCGTCATTCGCTCCAAGGTCGGCCCGCCGCTCACGATCTGCCCCCGCACGGAATTGCTCGCACAAGAACAGGCAATCCGACCCGCGTTGCCCATGGCTTGTATGACATCGCCAATAACAGCCATAATTGAGCGCGAGGGGCAACCCCGGCTCCGGGAAACTGCAAGATTTTCGAATGACTTCCACCAGACCCATGATTCTCGGCGCGGCAATCGAGCGCTGGCCGATCGCCGGCAGCTTCACCATCAGCCGCGGCGCCAAGACCGAGGCGGTGGTCGTGGTGGCGACCGTATCAAACGGCACACATACGGGCCGCGGCGAGTGTGTTCCCTACCCCCGTTACGGCGAGACGCCGGAGGCGACTCTCGCGGCGATCGAGGCGATGCGCATGCCGTTGTCCGCAGGGCTTACGCGCCCCGCGCTGCAATCGGCAATGCCGCCCGGTGCGGCACGAAATGCGCTCGACTGCGCGCTGGCCGATCTGGACGCGAAAGCCAGCGGCCAGCGAATCTGGTCGCTGCTCGGCCGCGACACGCCACGCGCCTGCACCACCGCCTACACGATCTCACTCGGCACGCCGGAGGCGATGGCTGAGGCCACCGCCAAGGCCGCGCATCGCGCGCTCTTGAAGATCAAGCTCGGCGGCGACGGCGACATCGAACGCATCAGGGCCGTTCGCAGGGCGGCGCCGAAATCCGAATTGATCGTCGACGCCAACGAGGCATGGATCGCGGACAATCTCGATCGTCACCTCGCCGCCTGCGCGGACGCGGGCGTGACGATGGTGGAACAGCCGCTCCCCGCCGGCAGCGACGCAGCCCTCGCGCACATCAAGCGGCGGATCGCGGTCTGCGCCGATGAGAGCGTGCACGATCGCTCATCGCTCGCGGGACTGCGCGAACGCTATGACGCAATCAACATCAAGCTCGACAAGACTGGCGGACTGACGGAGGCGCTGGCCATGGCCGATGAGGCGGAGCGATTAGGCTTCGGCATCATGGTCGGCTGCATGGTGGCGACGTCGCTGTCGATGGCGCCGGCGATGCTGGTGGCGCAGAAGGCGCGCGTGGTCGATCTCGACGGACCGCTGCTGCTGGCCAAGGATCGCGAGCACGGGCTGCGTTACGAGGAGAGCCTCGTCTATCCGCCGGATGAAGATTTGTGGGGTTAACCCGCCACGTTTGAGCGATCGAGGCGCCGCCGCAAACTAACAACTACGGCCGCGCCAGCCAGCGCCTGCGCGGCCATCATATAGTACACGCCGTCACCGAGGCTCGCGAACAGCGCGCCGGTTAGCATGATCGTGCCGGCCATGATCGCGCCATTCGACGCGACCACATAGCCCTGCGCCGTGGCGATGACGTGTCCCGGCGCAAGGCGGACGATCAGTCCCACTGCGCCGAGGTGCGAGATGCCGAAGCTCAGCCCGTGCATGAGCTGCACCAGCGCGAGCATCGGCAGCGGCAGATCCTGCGCCATCAGAACCCACCGCAACACGCAGCTCACCGCGCCGATCAGCAATTGCGTCGCCGGTGAAACGGTGAACCGCGGCGACAGGGCGAAGATCACGATTTCCGCCGCCACACCGAGCGACCAGAGCGCGGCGATGGTGAAGCCGCTGAAGCCCTGCCCCTGCCAGACGATCGCCGAGAAGCTGTAATAGGCAGCATGGCTCGACTGCACGAGCGCGACGCTGACTAACGTCGCGATGAACAGCGGATTGCGCAGCAGTGCCGGTGACGACGCGACCTGCGCCGTGTCGCCCGCCGGGCGATCGATCGGTTGCAGCCCGAACGCCGACACCATGTTCAGCGCGGCAAGCCCGACCAGCACCCAGATCAGGTTACGGCTGTCGATCACGTCGAGGATGGCGCCGCAGATCAGCGTGCCGACGACGAACGCGATCGACCCCCACAGGCGCAGCGGACCGTAGTTGAGGCCGTGGCGCGCAACGCCCTTCAGCGCATAGCCGTCGGTCAGCGAGCTCAGCGGAATCCAGACGATCGCCGTCAGCGAAAAGACGACGAGGATCGTCAGCGGTTCGCGCAGCCAGCCGAGCGCGTAGAAGCCAACGAAAGTGAACACCGAACCGATCACCATGGTCGTGCGCAGGAGGTTGCGGCGTTCGGCGAAGCGGGTCACGACCGGCAGAACCGACATCCGGACCAGCGACGGAACGGCGGTGATGATGCCGATCCATGCGGCCTCGACGCCGACCGCCTTCAACCAGACCGGGAAGAACGGAAGGTAGGTACCGCCGAGCCCCAAGATCGTGCTGTAGAATAGCGCAGTGCGAATCGCGAATCGGCGCGCCGCCGGGTCGCGTGCAGCACCGGTGATTTCCGGGCCGGACGTCATCAATTCAATTGCGATTCGCTGCGGATCATGATGATCGTTGTCATGCCTGACGCGGCCGCAAGCAAGAGGCTTGGAGCGCAGGTTTGACAACGATGGCTGCCAGATCCGATGGCTGATCCTGTTTTCGCTCTCTCGCCGATTTCCGCGCGCGGCTCGATGCCGACGGAAGCGGACTATGACGCCATCCGCGAAGCCTTCATGGAGACGTCGCGCGGCCGCTGGTTTCTGACCGAATACGCCAAGCGCAACCGCAACGCCGACACCAACCTGGTACTCGATGCGGTCTCTCGCCTCGAGGCCAGCCTCGCCTCGCAGAAGCAGGACCAGCGCGACCGCACGCAGGAGGTCATCGCCGCGATCAGCGCGCTGGTGATCGAGGCGCGCAACGAGGCGGCCGTGCTGATCGCGGTGCGCGACACACCGGACGAGGACTCGGCCGCGCTCAAGGGCGTGCGCGTGCTGCGCGAAATGGCGTGGACGCTGCGCGAGAGCGGCAACGACAACCGCATTCCGGATTTGCTGAGCCGGCAGGCCGACGCGATCGAGGAAGGCCTCAAGGCCGCCATCGACGAAACCGCCCGCGACCATCTCTTGTCGATCTTCGACCAGCTGGCCGGCGATGTCGAAGCGCTTGGCGAGGGCGGCACCGCGACCGCCTCGCCCGCGCAGAGCCAGGCTTCGGCTATGTCCGATTCAGATATAGCTGATTCAGATATAGCTGTTTCCGAGATGGCTGTTCCCGCGCCGGCGCACGAGGCGGCAGCAGTCACCACCCCGCAGGCCGCCGCATTCGACGAGTCGCAGGCTCTGACGGACCAGCTTCAGGCCGTTGCCGACGCGATCGCAGCGGACGGCCTCGCTGATGAAGCCCCCGAGCCTCACGCAACCGGGCCTGAAGCAACCGCCGAACCCGCACAGGCCCAAGCCTCTCAGGCTCACGTCTCTCAGGCTCACGTCTCTCATGCCCAAGCCCCTCATGCCGCGATCGCACCGGCGCAGGAAGAACAGCTGGCCGCGCTGCGCGCGAGCCTGACCGAAGCGGAACTTGTCTGGGAGGAAGCCGAAGAAGCAACACCGGCGGGCGAGGCGATCGCTGCGGATGAGATCATTGCGGCGGACATGACGTCTGACGCGATGGAAGACGCGCCCTCTGCCGCAATCGAAGCGCCCGTCGCGGCAGCGCCGCAACCCGTGCCCGCTGCGGCCATGCCGACGGACCGGATGGCGGCG